>NZ_JBLUOI010000023.1:0-66081 GCF_048059995.1 Metabacillus sp. YM-086
TCTGAGAAAAATGAAAGGTTCTTAACTCTTCCTGTTTGAAGAAAATCTTCAGCAAAAATAATGGATTCATTTAAAGAATGATATTCTGTTGTTATCGTTGTTTCTAATTTTCTTTTTGTTTGATAAGTCCATTCTATACGATAATTCAATAGATTCACTCCTGAAATTTCTGTTAATTTTAAGGGAAAATCTTAATGTTTCTATATCACTAATATCATCAAAACCGTTTCGAATAATTCTTCCTATAACTAATGTAATCAATATGCTATAATCATATTCGATTTATTCTACTCGTGTTTTTACATTTACTTTATGATAATGCTATTTATTTTACCATCGTTTTTGTATTTAATGAAATATTTTAATTTTGGAGGTGTTTGTTTGATTGAAGTATATGTAGATGGAGCCAGTGCAGGTGATCCAGGTTTATCTGGTGCAGGAATCTTTATAAAAGGACATGGTACAGCTGAACAATACTCTTTACCTTTAGGTTCTATGACAAACCATGAAGCAGAATATCATGCATTGATTAAAGGAATGGAAATTTGCTTGGATCAAGGATATAAAGTCGCTTCTTTTAGAACTGATTCACAACTTGTGGATCGTGCTTTTGAAAAACAATTTGTTAAGAATAACAGTTTTGCTCCTCTTCTAGAACGAGTAATGAAGCTTTCTGATCAATTTGATTTGTTCTTTTTGAAATGGATTCCTAGTAAAGAAAATAAAGTAGCCGATCAGTTAGCAAGAAGTGCTATTTTGAAACAATCTTAGTTTATACTGAAAGAAGTGAAATAAATGAAAAAAACGTTAGTAGCAGATGTTAGTCTGTTATTTGTAGCATTTATATGGGGAGCAACCTTTGTGATTGTTCAAAATGCAATTGAATTTATACCACCTAATTTGTTTAATGGTATTCGCTTTTTTATTGCGGCAGCCCTACTATCATTATTTCTATTTAAAATTCCAAAAGGCTGGTTATCTAAAGAATTGCTTAAATCAGGAGTATTTTTAGGGTTGTTTTTATTTATTGGATATAGTTTTCAAACGGTTGGTCTAATGTATACAACATCCTCAAAAGCCGGATTTATTACAGGTCTAAGTGTTATGGTTGTTCCTTTATTGTCTGTATTTATTTTAAAGGAAAAGCCAAACTTCGTTGTATTTATCGCTGCTGGTGTAGGAACAATAGGTTTGTACTTTCTTACTGTTGCAGGATTATCCCAAATGAACATAGGTGATGGTCTTGTAATGATTTGTGCAATTGGGTTTGCCCTTCATATTGTTTATACAGGGAAATTTTCAAACAAACATCAAGCACTACCCTTAACAATTATTCAGCTCTTAACTGTCTCTCTATTAAGCTTTATAAGCGCTGGTTTATTCGAGAGATCATCAATTGTATCAACCAACTTATTAAATATGGACGTTTTAATTGCGTTAGCTATTACATCGATACTGGCAACCGCTCTAGCCTTTTTACTTCAAACTAAGTTTCAGCAAATTACCACAGCCGCAAGAGTAGCGCTAATTTTTGCTATGGAGCCAGTATTCGCTGCCCTAACAGCCTTTCTTTTAATTAACGAACGTTTAACTACAAATGGTTTAATTGGCTGCTTCCTTATATTCTTAGCCATGATTGTTTCAGAATTGCCTAATATGAAAATACTTAAATCATCGATTAATCAAGAAACCAGTCTTTAAGCCTTATGCTTAAAGACTTTTTACATTAAATTTAAAGTTTGTATATGATGAAAAGCCTGTTTACGATTCAGTATGTCTTCTGCCTTAAATTGTTCTAATAATGAGATATAAAAAGAACCATCAAATTCTTTTTGTATTTTTAATGTAAGCTCAATGGCTACAATGACAATTTCATCTGCTGTATCTGTATACTGCTGTCCAAACTCAATGAAACCATAAGCTTCCTCACCTAGGATAAATCCTTTACTAGCTAAAAAGGTAACATAATCTCTAACTGTACGAGCCATCCTGTATTATTCCATCCTTATCGAAATATGTAGTACTTTGATCATATCAAAAAACCGTCGACAAATTCCATCTTTTTTCGTCATTAATTTCTTTGTGGATTATTGGTCATAATACAAGTGGAGGTGACCAAACATGAGCAGTGAAAAAAAAGGTAACAATCGCGGAAGAAAAGCACCAAGTGTTAACCCACAAGGTCATGCTGAAGATGTTGAATTTTCAACTGAGCCAAAAAGCAAACTTGAGAATGCAGCTAAGAAAAAAAATACAAAATAAAAAAGAGAGGCTTAATGCCTCTCTAAAATTTCAATATTATATTGCCTCTTTCACGTCGGTTACATTCTTTAGTAACTTTTGAATTCCTTTTAGTTCCAAATCCTTAATAATAGAAAATGCCTTTTCTTCGTCAATTTGAAAAATAGCATCTTCAAGTAAACATTCGAGAGGTGCTTGACAATTAATTTCGGCCAATTTTCTTGATAAAAGTAACATGTCCAAATCATTTTCTATTTTTGTTTTTTGACCTTTGGTTAACTCTGAAACATTTTGCAACAGCTTATCAATTGATCGATATTGAGAAATTAATTTAAACGCTGTTTTCTCTCCTATTCCTTTTACACCAGGATAATTATCACTTGGATCGCCCATTAACGCCTTAACATCAATTAACATTCGAGGTTCGATTTGAAACTCTTCTATATATGAGTCCTTTGTATAATGTTTGTAATTACCGATTCCTTTTTGAAGGATCAAAACGTCAACAGTATCATTTAAAAGCTGGAGGATATCTTTGTCACCAGTTATGATCGATACTTTCATATCATTTTCATATGTTTTTGCAAGCGTTCCAATGCAATCATCAGCTTCATAACCTTCTATTCCTACGTTTGGAATATCTAATGCCGCTACAACTTCTTTTGCAAGGTCAAATTGTGGTTGAAGCTCTATTGGTGCTTCAGGTCTATTTGCTTTATAATCAGAAAAAATGTCATTTCTATAGGTTTTACTCCCCATATCCCAGCAGCAGATAACATGTGTTGGTTTGGTATATTCTATAACAGAAATCAAATGCTTTAATAATCCTGAAATCGCATTTGTTGGTGTTCCTTTACTATTAATCATAAATTGCCCGTAAACAGATGTCGCAAAAAATGAACGAAATAAAAGCGCCATCCCATCGACAATTAATAAATGTTGTTTGTTGTTTTCCATTGAAATCTCCTTTCAAGCATATAAAAATAGATCGCTAGTTCCATTAGATTCATAGGTAAGTATAACATATATATCTGAAGTAGGAGTCTGGTACTTAGAGTTAATTTCGAGTGAGGTTATAATCGGAGAAGTTCACATTTACAAAAGAAGCCAGTTGAAACACTAAATGTTCCAAACTGGCTTCTTAGGTTTAATCTTCTTTATTATCTCTACTAAGTTTTAATGCTTCATGTTGAGCGTAAGATTCAAACTCATTGTTAAAATCATTTTTCTTCTTTTTATTATTGTTGCGTTGTGCATTTGCATTTCCTAATTTTGTGCGTCCCATTTCCATTCACACCTTTCACTTTATTCGATCGAAATTAGTTTTCCACTAGAAAAGTATTTCAATCGGATATGGTCAAAATGATGGTTGGAAATGCTAGGAAACACCTTTATTTACCATATTTCTTTACTACAAATTCTTCAACCATTTTCTTAGTCACAAGCTTGCGTGTTGGCACAATTCCCTTTGATGCAAGCTCGTTCATTTCTTTAGTCACGATATTAATTTGCTCTACCTCAAAAGGCTTCGCATTCACACATAAGAAGATCGCTTCCTCAATTAGAGCTTCCCTTTTTTCTTCAAGCTTCAAATATGCTTGAATATGGTGATGTTGGTTTTTACTATGTTGTGAAATTGCTTCATGTACATTACTCAATATTCTCACCTCGTTTTTCCATTAACCTCTTAACATGTTCCTTTGGGGTCCAGCAATCAAACGAATAAGTTGGCTTTGTCTCATATTTTAATCGAGTACAACTGTAAAGCATAGAATTGTTTTTTCGTACTGCCTCAAAATGTATACATGTAGCACAAACCTTATACGTTTTATGATCCATGCTCCTTCCCCCTACATGTTTTTGTTTATATCCATAGATTGTATCATAAAATTCCCACAAAGAAGCATACTTAAGCTAAAAGTCCAATAACTTGACTGAGATTGGATTGCTCTTGTTTTAAGTGGCCTGTATCTTCGAATTGAATATCAAGAAGGGCCCCAAAGCTTTCTTCTGTTTGAACCGTAATTTGCTGAATTAAGCTTGAGTGCATCTGCATCACTGTATGTTGATAATAGTCAGCAAATTTTTGATTATAGTTATCTAATACCACTGAGACTGGCTCATTAAATCTTTCCGTTAGGTCTTCCCCCATTAATTTCTTTTCATTTTTCTCAAAAAATGATTTTGTATTCTTAAATAACTTTAACGAAGGTTTTAGCTTCTCTATCATATCCCGAGAAAACTCAACTGAGATATCAGGTGTTAAAATTTCTTCAATCTCAACACTAGACAATGTGATGGATTGAGATTGCTTCTTTATGAGTTGAGAAATTCTTATATATTCATCATCAAAAGTCTTCTTTATCACATTTTCAATTCGTAAAGAAGTTGCTTGTAATTCTTGAACTAACTCAAACTCAACTGTTCTAACTAAATCGTTTAAGCAAGTCTGTAAAGCCTGCTGTGTATCACTTGTTTGATGAAAAACACTTGGATGAAAGCTTTCTTTAAAAAATTCATTAAAACGGAAGAACAATCTTTGCTTTAAATAAAAGACAAGCTCCTCAATTTCCTGTGTGACAGTTTTCATTAGATGCTGATTTGTTACTTGTGTTAATTCTTCTTTTACTTTTTGTTTTTCATTTAGCAGATTTTTTCGTATTTGTTCTTTTTCAATTCCACTCTTTTCAGCAGCATCAATTAACGCTTCGATTCGTTCCTTAGAACGTCTTAAATCTTCCCTAATTGAGATGATTGTCGTGTTTGTAAGCTCTTCTTTAATGAAAGTATCAAATTGCTGTTTAAAAGTTGCATAGTCTTTTTCATTAGTAAGGTTCTCTGAAAGAATATTTAAACTTGATACTCCATAAAGACGAACATTACGTATTTCATGCTTTAAGAATTGATCACGAATATATGCTTTAACTAGTTCAACCTCTTCTTCATCTTTCGCTAAATCAACTGCATTTATAATGAAGAACATTTTGTCTAATGTAAAAGAATCCTTTACCCTGCCCAGTTGCCTTAAAAATTCGCGGTCTCCTTTTGAAAAAGGATGGTTATAATATGTCACATAAAGAATGGCGTCTGCCTTTTTGATATACTGAAAGGCAACATCTGTATGACGCTTATGCAGAGAATCAGCCCCAGGGGTATCAACTAGTGTAATACCTGCTCTTGTAATTGGACAATCAAAGTATACAATTACTTCTTCAACCAAACACGCCTTATTTTCATTCGCAACAAAATCTTTAAATGTTTCTTTTGAAGAAGTAAGTAACAAACCTGATGTTGTTAAGCTTTGATAATCAGGAAGAGCCGTTTTATATTTAGTTAACTGTTCTATTTCGTTTTGATCTTTTCCCTGGTGATTTAGCACACTTTTTACGAATACTTCAAAAGTAGAGGTGTCCTTATCACTTAATGTAGGGATACTTTCGATTACTTCCTTTTGTAATGCTTCCTTAGACTTTAATTTTACTTCAACTAACCCATGGTGTTTTTCATTTGTCACTGGCGCAATTTTATTTATTGTGGCAGTAGTTGGATTAGGAGATGAAGGTAAAAGCCTCTCACCAATTAATGCATTTGCAAAAGAAGATTTACCTGCACTAAAAGCCCCGAACAACGCAACTGTGAATGATCTGTTTTTATAACTCTTAATTTTTCCTTCTAAAGAATCTGTGAATTGTTTAAAGCCACGTATATTTTCGAGTGCTTTTAACATATTTTCTGCCTGTTGAATAAATTCATCACGATTCCCTAAAGGCTGTTCCATCTTAGGATCATCTAAATCCGACTTACTAGGCTGAACTATCCCCTCAAGAGCCTCATCAAGTTCAAGAGTTCTTACACTTTTTTTATAAAATTGGTTTTCTTCTAGCCATTTTTGATCATCTAAAGATTCAACAAGCTTTCCATGTTTAACGTTCATGATATTTTCTTCGTAGTTTGAAAGATTCTCAAATTTGCTTACTAACTCTTCAGATTTCGCCATCTCTACTTTGCAGTTAGTTAGATCTTTATAGATCGTTTCTAACTCATTTTGTCGACTTTCTCTTACATAATCAATTATTTTCTGAAACACGCTCATGACTTGTTGTTTACTATGTTTTTTTATTAATTCACTAACATCAGATGAATAGGTTAATACGTACTGGTTATTATAAGAGGCCCCTGCTTTCATAGCATCAGTTATTATTTGCTCTGTAACTTTAACAGAAAATGATTGTACTTGTTGAATGACCTCTGGATCATGTATTTCATATGTTTTCAAATACTCTTTTAGTAATGACTGAAAATGCCAAGATATTTGGGTTTCGATATTTTGTTTTAAGCTTTCATACAACTCGTTCTTTCTTTTATCTCGTTCTTGATCAGTTTTTGATTTTGTGAATAAAAATCCTATCTTAAATGAAGGATCAACTGCCTCAATATAAGCTGCTGCTTTCTCTCTTGTTTCATAAGGAATTAAATTTGCACTTTTTAAAATAGCTGACACCTTATCATTTGTTTCAGCAGTTAAATTTTCAATTATTTTTTCTTCTTTCTTTATCTTTTTCTCAATCGTTTGTTTTTGCTCTAAAAGTGTGGTTAAACGATCACGAACTTCCTTTTCATCTACATCGGTTAAATTTAATTGATCTTCATATTTTTCTAAATGTTCTTTCACGACTTGTGTAACAGAATCATGAACATTTTGATCTATATAGCGTTTTTTATCCTCAACAATCACCTTAATAAGATCTTTTACTTGTTCCAGTTGATTGGCTGGGTGTTGGTCATCCTTTAATGTTGTAAAAAAGACATCTTGCGGATGCAATCCAACTTCAGCAAATGAATCTTCAATATGCTTTTTAAAATGGTTAAATTCTATTTCCTTTTCTACATGCTTATCAATTTGGTTTACAATAAGGAAAATCACTTTATTTCGATCTTTCATTTCTTTTATGAATGAAAGATTTTCCTCAGATTGAACATGGTTATAGTCTGTAACATAAAAAATGGTGTCGGCAATATGAAGCATGGACTCAGTCGATAACTTATGTGCTGCATCTGTAGAATCGATTCCAGGCGAATCCATAATCACAATATCTTCTTCAAGGTTTTGGTAAGGCTTTTTTATAGATATTCTTTCAATTTCGTCACCTTGCTTACAATATTCTTTCACTTGCTCGATTGAATAGTCTCCCGCTAACTCAATACTTTCTTTTGCAGACGAATAAAGAGTGACTTGCTCTTGACCTCTTTCTAATAGTACTAAGTTAGCACTTGTTGGAATAGGACTTGTTGGAAGTATTTGTTCATCTAAAAGCTTATTAATCATAGATGACTTACCAGCGGAAAAATGTCCAGCAAAGGCCACATATAGTTTCTGATGATAAAGCTTGTTAGCAAGCTCAACTAACTTATGAGCATTTTCAGTATCATGCTTTTTTATTTCGTCATGAAGATTTATAACGATTTGCATTAAGTCTTTCGATTTCACAGCCGTTGTCATGATAATCCCCTTTGTCTCTATACATTTAATACCTTATATTTTACAGAATTTTATTATATTTTTCTATGCAAACTCATTTATGTTTTTAATACAAATTAATATATCGACTTATCTGAATACGCACACAAAAAAATAAAGCTCACATTTCTGTGAGTAACAGGTTCTGTTTTGAAGTACAAAATACAAATTAACATTGCTTTTCGTATAGTAATTCGCACTATGATTAAAAAGTATTTTGACAAGTAAATCAGCAAAGAAAAATGCTTGGAAACATTAATAATGCTCCAAGCATTTTTTATACCAAGATAAGTACCCGTTAAAGCAAATTTCCAACTCTTCAAGAATCGCATGGAAATAAGCTACTAAAATTAGCGGAGAAATTCCCCTTATTGAGGAAATAACATGAAAAATAGATTAAATAGACGGAAAGATTCCGCCTATTTAATCGAAAAAGACGAAAATGGACCATTTTACATTGCTTAACCGGAGAAATTCCGCTTATATCTCCAAACTGATTTCCATTCTTCATTCTAACCGGAAAAACTCCGCTTATTTATAAACTATTGGTTACTCAATTAAGGATAATCTGCTTTATTTATCCTCCTCTCAGACCTTCATCCCCCCCTGGTAGTTAAAATCATTTTTAGCACACCATTTGGAATAGCAATGAGCTTGCGAATTTTTACGCTGACAAATACTTATGTCACCATGTTAAAAGTGGTTCGGAATTCTGGGCCTAGTTACCTTCCATTTAATTAAACCCCATATATATCAATAAAAATAAGCAGTCTTATTCAGTAGCGAATAGGACTGCTTATTAGTTTGCTAATTTAGTTTTTGTATTAGGAAACCGAACCCGATATTCTGTGAGCTTTAAGCTTTTTGGGCATCTATATTCTTAAATATGTAACCAATCAATACACTATAAGTAACAACGGTACAACCGACAAATAACATAGTCATATTCGCAGCAGACCTCCATATTTTGAGAATGATTTTCATTATAAATTCATTCTATCATCAATGATAATCATTTTCAATATCTTCCTCGGAATTATTTGAAAAATCTGCACACACACACCTGATTATCTTTTTTTAGGTAGGAATCTTGATTTTACTGTAAATACTTCTTGATAATTTGTATATGTTTGAAGCGCTTTTTCTTCAGCCGGTATTCTAATTGTCATCATAACTACATTTAGCATGGTAAACACTAATGATGTGATATATGCCTCAAATAACAGAGGAATAATTAGAATTTCTACTGCAACTACAACATAATTAGGGTGTTTGATAAATTGATATGGTCCTTTTGAAACGACAATATCATTTGGAACGATAATAATCTTTGTATTCCAGTAATTTCCGAGAGACATAACCGACCAGTATCTCATCAATTGTGTTATAACTAGAAGTGGTACTAGCACAACCCAAAGCTCAGTTAATTCTTTTTGAAAGATAATTACCTCTAATAAAAGCGAGATAAGAAACAGGACGTGTAGGGATAAAATAAATGGGTAATGCTCATTACCATGTTCTACTCCTCCCCTATTTATCATCCACTTTTCATTCTTTTTCGCAATAAATAGCTCAGTTAGTCGCTGAACAATTAATAATGAAAATAAAAGATAAAACAACAGTTATTTTCCCTCCCATTTAACGAGTAGCATTTCAGAACTGAATCCTGGACCAAGTGCTCCAATTAAGCCATATTCACCTGGTTTACCAATTTCACGTTTTAAATATTGTTCTAAAACATACATAACCGTTACTGATGACATATTTCCGTGTTTGACCAAGACTTCTTTTGAAATATGCAAATGATGTTCATTAAAACCAAGACCATCTATATATGCATCAAGTACCTTTTTACCACCAGGATGAGCAATAAAATGATTGATATTTTCTACTTCAAGGTCGTATTCCTTTAAGAAATCTATTACTTGTGGTTTCAACCATTTTTTAATAATAGAGGGAATGTCACGAGAAAAAACAACATATAAACCATTATTTTTAATATTCCATCCCATTACATCTTCAGAATCTTTCATAAATGTCGATCTTGTGCCCAACAATCTTGGCAGTGAAGACAATTTTGATCGTTTCTTCCAGTTCACATGACTTCCTGTGATACATGTACAAGCAACACCATCAGCAAACAATGACGTTCCAATTAGGTTACTTTTCGTCTTATCGTCATGCTGAAAAGTAAGGCTACAAAGCTCAACGGATATAACGAGAACCATTGCTTTAGGAAACGCCAGACAATATTCATATGCTCTGGATAATCCTGCTGCACCCCCAGCACATCCTAATCCCCAGATAGGGATGCGTTTAGTCGTTTCTTTAAAGGGTAAGCAATTCATAATTTTAGCATCAATACTAGGTGTGGAGATTCCTGTTGTACTAATGAAGAAAATGGCATCTATTTCGTTATAATGAATGTCCTGCTGTAACAATGTATGATTAGTCAAACAATTTTTCACTGCTTCAACACCATACGTTACGGCTCTATCAATATACAGTTCATTCTTTTCTTCAAATGTATGTGTTTGCTTATACCATTCAAGAGGTTCTGCAAATTGTCTTTTTTCTATTTCACCGTTTTTAAATACGGGTAGAAGCCGTTCAAGATCTTTAAAAGAGTCATGAAATATTTCTTTTGCAAACTCAACAGTTGTATCCTGACTTATTTCATATTGTGGAATAGCCTTTCCAACGGATAACGCATAGACCATATTGGTTTTCACCTCATTTTCAATAAGGTTACTATCACCAACTTTGTCTAAAATTATCCATTTATATAGGTTTTTATGTAAAGTTACCCAATTGCAACTTACCTTTAAATATAAAAAAAGCCTTTCCCAATCAAAAGGGGAAAAGCTAACGTTTTAAAGGAGTTGTTGTTGTTGTGCATCTTTATTATATATCATTTTCAGCTACCACTCATTGAGAATTGTTGGAAATCACTTTAAAAAATAAGCCATAAAAACTTCGTCATCATATTTTCCGTTAATTTTGACTTGATCCTTTTGTATCCCTTCTTCTACAAACCCAAATCTTTCGTAAAGTTTATGTGCTAATCCATTTGATGCAAAAACGGTCAAGCATAATTTATGTAATTCATGAGTCTTACACCATTCAATCGTATAATTTAAAAGTTCCGTTCCAATTCCTTTTCCTTGAGCTGCCTCAACTAACCATGTACGAAAAAGTCCAGTGTGCCTTTTCATTTCCAACTCCCCCCTAATAACGCGTGCGATCCCTACAATTTGATGATTTATCTCTACAGCGACATACATATTATCTTGAAGTTCCATATGCTTTATAAATTTGATTTCATCCTGTGTAGATCGAGCGGCTTCCTTTTGAATATAAGAACCTGACTTAATAATCTGATCCACTGCAAGAACGATTGATTCTGCATCTCTCGTTTCAACTGGTCGAAGAATAACTGACTCACCCGTTTTTGAGGTAAACTCTTTTATGAACGCTTTCTTATCCACAGTAATGCCACCTTTGCTTATCTCCTACTATAGAAAGGCTGACAACTTTTGTCAGCCTCTTCACTTTCGACCTGAGAAATAAGTAAAACCATTTAAGCTACCCTGATTGCCTTTCCAAATGGTACTTTTGGAACAAATTCATCAGGTACCAACCAAAAAACTTCATTGGTTACTTGAAGTTCATCATAGAAATATCCAGTTACATCCGTTATATAAAAGAGGGTGTCTATTTCTTCTTTTTCAGCCCACTCAAGCACTTCAGTATACGAGGACTTTCCATGAGTATAATAAGTAATTTTATCTTCCTTAATAGGAGTGATGCTTCTTATTTTAAAATCAGCTTGCACTAGTAATGCATTAGGGGTTACTTCTCCAAATAACTTAACTATATTTTGTATCAATAGTGTATTCGTCTGATTTGTAGAAGTATCTATTGCTAGAGCTATTTTCTTTCCGTTTCGTTCTGTTAATTTAGAAAGTAATTGCTTTTGCCATTTCATTTCATATCTCCCCCTCACATCTTTTGTGAAGCCAAGTCTATTTTTGCTCAAAAATCATAGTCCTATCCATTTTTAAAAAACACATTTAATATTGGTCAACATTTCCATTCCATTCTGCATATTGCCCAGTACCATTGCAACCTGGACAATCAAACACAGCATCATACGTAGGTGTATAAACACTTGTTAAGGATGATGTAAAACCTCTTCCCCTACAGTCAGGGCATCTTCCTAAAGATTCCATATCAGCGCGAACTTTCTCGATTCTCGCCTGCTTCCATTCTGATAATCCACGAAGAAAATTCAATGGGTTCACCTCTTTTTCCTTAATATTCCTTACTATTCATCAAGAGGTGACATTTTAAACCTTTTTCCCCAGATTTTTTTTTGAAGTGACATGTTCAGAGTTCAATTTTAGGAACATTTAAATATGCAACATAAAGTCAGATCCGAAAGTGTAAAATTTGAGAAAAATGTTCTATAAAAATATCTACATATATGATTGAATTCTTATTAACAATTGTCGATTTTTTTTGTAAAATAAAAGAGTTTATTAATTTAATTTCTGGGGATAGAAGAGGGGATTATCGTGGCTGAATTAGCATTTAAAGAATATATGTTTAAAAAAGGAAGTAAAACAACGATTTACATGTACCAAAACAGTATCGAAATGATTCATGGTGGGTTTTTAGGGAAATTTAACAAAATAAAATTAGTACAATATAAAAACATTGTTAATGTTTCAGTGAAAGAACCGGGATTTGCTTCAAATGGTTACATGATCCTTGATTGTGGTAAAAATGATCTTAAAAGTGAAAGACTTGAAAACACAATTGAGTTTTCCAAGCAAGAAAGAGAAATGGCAATGGAATTGAAGGAATTAATTGAAGAAAAGGTTGTTGAAGTAAAAAATCAGAGAGTTGATTCTGCTGTTGATAATTTTGAAAAATTAAAGAAAATCAAAGAATTGTATGATTTAGACATTCTGTCAGAAGATGAATATCTTGACCAAAAGGAACGTCTTTTAGAAAAAAACTAATTTATATGTAAAAGAGTGTCTGACCTCTCCTATGATTCATTTTATTGGAGGGGTTGACACTTTCTTTATTAAAAGCTATCTATTATTTTCCCAAACAGAGTATTCTCCTGTGCCTTTACACGTATAACACTCTACATTACTCCCAATATAATGCATTGGCACAATAACAACTCCATATCCACGACAATCAGGGCATTTTCCAAGGCTCTTCATTTTTTCAATGTGATTTTTCCTTCTTTTTTCCATCCACCTAAACATCATGAATTTTTTCACCAATAGTATTCACCCATCCTTGATGTTTCCGTTTTTATAGAGTATTCAAGTTCTACGGACAAGGTGAATAAAAAAAGGTATTTCCTATTTAGAATTTATATCACATTTATAAAAAAAGCTTAATACATTCCTTTATAGCTTCTTCTTCATCCTCTCCAGCTGCTTCAATTCTAATATTTGTTCCTGTTTGAATGGTTGCCAGTAATCCTAATAAACTTTTAGCATCTGTTTTAAAGTTTGGTCCTACAATCATAATTTCTGACTCAAATTTATTCGCGATATTTGCCACTTCAATAAATGAGTTGACCGTAAAAAGACGTGTAATTGTTAGATCTTTAACTCGCATAGTTATCTCCCTATTTTTAATTTAATCATTATTATTTTTAAGTTTATGAATTCATGACAGTTTTTTGCATAAAAAGGCCCCCCTCTATAGTGAATGGGAGACCAGTGGAATACTTTTAAGAGATTATTTTGTTACATAAGATGCTAATGCCTTTTGGACATCATATATACTTTTGTCTTTTTTAAATTGTTTGGAAACTGGATTGGCAGTACTTGAAATCCAAATTTTTAGTTCTGCATCTAAGTCAAAGCTTCCAGCCGTTTCTACACTAAAATGGGTGATGCTTTTGTAAGGGATTGAATGATATTCCACTTTCTTCCCTGTTACCCCCTGCTTATCAATTAGGATTAATCGTGTGTTTGTAAAGACAATTAAATCACGGATCAATTTGTAAGCTTTCTCAATATTTTCATTTTCGGTAACAATTACTTCTAATTCTTTTTCAACTGATTTACTATCAACTTCTGAGACATTACCCATTAGTCCGTCTAAAATACCCATTATTAGCCCTCCTGTATATTTAGTTATTGTGATAACTATTCTTTATTGCTTTATTACTTTCCTGCATAATTGGATATTTTAACGTTTTAAACAATTACATAAAATTGATAAAACTAGCCTGTTAGTAACATAAAACATTTCTATCTCGGAGTGCTAATCCATTAAACCTTCATCTATGTAGACTTCCATTCCCTCTTCTTCTAAGCATTCACCAAAATATTTTACAACTTTCTTGAATTTATAGTTGAGGATATTTAGATCTTGATCTTCAATATCATACACAGCGATTACAGCACCGCCCACGTATAGGTTTATATAATCTTCTCTACCGGTTAAATGTGCCTCTATACTGAATTCCTGACCTTTTATAACTTGTTTATTTGTTTTTAACGCCTTAGATAATAATTGTTTTATTTCTTCCATTATAACTCCTCCTGTAATTAACTCTTTATTGGTTGTAACATATTATTTGTTTAAGTACAATTAAGCAAATAAACTAAGTCCTATAGAAGTTTTATTTTTCCTTATTTGCTTTTCTAAAAATTATCTGTTATGCTATAGAAGAATTATTTTTGTTCGGTCTGTAAGGAAAGAATAAGTGTTTAAACTTTTCGCCTTTGATATCTAATTGAGCAAGGATAGTAATAAATTGTGGTATTTCCACACAGGAGGCAACAATTATGCAACAAGGTACAGTAAAATGGTTTAACGCAGAAAAAGGTTTCGGTTTCATCGAAGTTGAAGGTGGAGACGATGTATTCGTACATTTCTCAGCTATCCAAGGCGAAGGATTTAAATCTTTAGACGAAGGTCAAAAAGTGACTTTTGAAGTTGAACAAGGTCAACGTGGACCACAAGCAACTAACGTAAACAAAGCATAATTTCAAATAGAAAGGACCCGTATGTATTACAGGGTCCTTTTTTATTTGATTTCGTTATGGTTTATACGCATTAAAAAATCCCCATTCAAAAATGAATGGGGAGCTAACTTGCTAAAAGGTATTTCAATGGTTAACTAAAGCATAGCATACAATTTGTATAATACCTAATTAAATTAATAAAATAATAAAATACTTCTTATGTTCAACATATTATTCTCTACTTTGACTATTCAAAATACCACTTCTAATGCCTGCTAATTCAAAAATTGGAAAATAATATGATGGAAAGTATCAATTTATTTCGTATTGTGCTATGCTTGATTAAGAAGCGAGGTGTCAAATTTGGCGTATAAAGCAAAGAAAAGTAATCTTAAAGAACTATTAACCAAAAGTAACACTGAGCTTGATGTTCTGGCGAATAAAACAAATATTCCAATAGAACAGCTACATGACTATCTAGACAAAAAGGTCATGAATCTTAATAACGCAATGACAATTTCAAAAGAATTAAACTGTACAGTTGAAGATCTTTACGTATGGAAAGTTTCCGGAGAGTGATAATATTCGCTCTCTTTTTATTTTTTAAGATGTTCGTAATTAAAATAAAAAGGTTGCCTGCATTTTCATGCTACGTTACAAATAAGCGGGCAACCTTTTAACATCTTTTTCATAAACATTATAGGCTTCGCTGTTTACTATAATTTAAGAAGCTTGACTTTGTAATCTAGCCTCTTGTTCTTGCTTTTGTTTTTGACCTGATGGAATAATATTAAAAATGATATTCAATATTATGGCTGTTACACTGCCTGCTACAATGCCGCTATTCGTTAAAATTTTCACAGACTCTGGTAAACCAGCAAAGATTTCAGGAACAACTGTAACACCTAATCCTAAACCAACAGAGCAAGCAACAATCAGTAAATTTTCTTGTGAGGCAAAAGAAACCTGCCCTAACATTTTAATTCCATAAGCAACGACCATTCCAAACATCGCAACCATTGCTCCACCTAGTACAGATGATGGAATGATTGTAGCTAATGCTGCGATTTTCGGAACAAGACCTAATCCAATTAACATACCAGCAGTAATATAAATTACACGATTCGTTTTAATCCCTGACATTTGTACAAGCCCAACGTTTTGCGAAAAGGCTGTATATGGAAAAGCATTAAAAATAGCTCCAAGCATATAAGCAACACCTTCTGCACGATATCCACGAGCTAAGTCCTTCTCGTTAATCTTTTTCTTACAAATATCTGATAATGCGAAATACACTCCTGTTGATTCAACCATGCTGACAATGGCAACGATTGTCATTGTTAAGATCGGAGCTAGTTCAAATGTTGGTGTTCCAAAATAAAATGGCTTTCCAATATTAAACCAAGATGCCTCTGAAACAGGTTGAAGATCTACCATTCCCAAAAAGCCCGCTGCAATAGTACCTGCGATAATTCCTATTAAGATTGAAATTGCTCTAATAAAGCCTGTAAAAAAACGATTTAATAGAATGATTAAGATTAAAACACCAAAAGCTAAAAGGAGATTTTCAGTAGACCCAAAGTCTGCACTTCCCTCTCCTCCTGCCATATTGTTCATTGCAACTGGTATTAATGTAATACCAATAATTGTAACAACTGATCCAGTTACAACTGGAGGAAAAAACCTTACTAGTTTACCAAATATAGAAGATATTAAAATAACGATGAGTCCGGACATAAGTATTGCTCCATAAATAGATGAAACACCATATTCTGTTCCAATTGCAATCATTGGCCCTACTGCCGTAAACGTACAACCAAGAACAACAGGTAAGCCAATTCCAAAAAAGCGATTCTTCCACACTTGTAAGAATGTTGCGATTCCGCACATAAAAATATCAATGGCAACTAAATATGTTAACTGAGCACCCGTTAAACCTATTGCACTTCCAACAATTAACGGTACTACAACTGCTCCTGCATACATCGCTAGAACATGTTGAATTCCTAAAGATAAATCTTTTAATGAATGTTTCATGATGTAACCTCCTCAAGCTCTTCAACAAAATTTACTTTACCCTCTGCTAATGACGCTATTCTTGCTAATGATTCTACTCGATATCCTAATTCCTTCAATTCAGTCGAACCTTTTTGGAATGACTTTTCAATGACAATTCCAATTCCCATTACAGATGCACCTGATTGCTTAACGATGTCAATTAGTCCTTTTGCGGCTTCACCATTTGCTAAAAAATCATCAATAATTAACACATTGTCAGTTTCATCTAAAAATTGATGTGAAACAGAGATCGTATTTTCTTCTTGTTTTGTAAAAGAATAAACAGTGGATACCAATAGATTATCTGTTAACGTTAGAGACTTCTTTTTTCTAGCAAATATCACTTTTACTCCAAGTTCCAACGCTGCCATAACAGCTGGAGGAATTCCCGATGATTCAATCGTAACAATCTTTGTAATCCCCTCGTTTTTAAAGCGTCTAGCAAACTCTAAACCTATTTCTTTCATAAGCACTGGATCAATTTGATGATTAAGAAATGAATCAACTTTTAATACACCGTCAGAAAGAACAATACCTTCTTTTTCGATTTTTCTTCTAAGCAGCTCCATTTTTTTCCTCCTAACGTCTTTCCTACCATAGACTCTTTTAACGCCTTAACGAAATAAATTCGTCGCTAGCTTCTTACCCTTAGATTATTATTGAAAATAAAAAAGCGGCATTGCTCCACTATAAGTGAAGCAATGCCGCTTTCATTACATACTAATATATCAAATGAAATGCGCAACAAGAAACTCCACTCATAGTCGAACAATTTACGGTTATTCGGTAGAAACTTGCAGGCCATATCCCTGCGATTATATGAGTGCTATGTAATTAATTCAAATTATAACAATATATCTTTATTTTGCAAATACTTTTCGTTCAAAACACGAACTTTTTTTAGAATTAAATATATAAATATTCGTAAAAATCAAACAAGGAGCAGTATTCACCGCTCCTCTTTCAATTAAGATACGTTATAACTTGTAAATTCCTTTATATTTCTGTTCAAGATAGTCAATTAAATATTGGGCATTTAATTCTTCACCAGTAACATCTTTTAGGATTTCTAAAGGTTCTTTTGTTCGTCCATACTGATGAATTTGCTTTGTTAACCAACCTTTAATCACATCAAATTGACCTGTTTCGATTAACTCATCATAATTTGGCAGTTCTTTCAACATTGAATTTTTAATTTGTGCAGCATACATATATCCTAATGCATAGGATGGGAAATACCCAAAGCTTCCTCCAGCCCAATGTACATCCTGTAAAACACCTTGTGCGTCATTTGGTGGGACGATTCCAAGGTATTCTTCATATTTTTCGTTCCAAATCTTCGGCAATTCTTCAACGGTTATTTCATCATTAAACAATGCTTTTTCGATTTCATATCGAACCATTACATGTAACGCATATGTTAATTCATCTGCTTCAATACGAATCAATGATGGTTTTGATTCATTAATCGCTTCATAAAATTCATCAAGACTTATTCCCTCGAATTGTTCAGGTGAAAAATCTTTGAGACTTTGATAGTAACGTTGCCAAAAGTGCTTATTTCTTCCTACAAAATTTTCATAGAATAGAGATTGTGATTCATGTATGCCCATAGAGGTACCACTACATAATAAAGTACCTTCTAATTCTTCTGAAATATTTTGCTCATAAATAGCATGACCACATTCGTGAATTGTACCAAATATTGCAGTACGGAAATCTTTTTCATCATACTTTGTTGTTACGCGTACATCATTACGATTCAGAGTAATTTCAAAAGGATGAACAGTTTCATCTAATCTACCAGCTTGAAAATCATAACCTATTTCTTTTAATAAAAATTCACTTAATCTTCTCTGGTTTTCCTTTGGAAAAGAATGAAACAGAAAATCTGTCTTAGGCTTATGTTCAGACTCCGAAATTTCCTTTACTAGAGGGACAATATGTTTCCTAACTTGTGAGAACACTCGATCCAATACTTCAACCGTAACCCCTGGTTCATATTCATTTAGTAGCGTATTATATTTATTTCCTTCAAAGCCCCAATACTCAATTAGTTTTTTATTATAATCCACTAACTTTTGTAAGTAAGGTGCAAACATTTGAAAGTCTGATTTTTCCTTTGCTTGTTCCCAAATAGATTCAGCCTTTGAGCATAAAATAACATATTCTTGATATTCCTTAGGTGGTATTACTTTGTTTTTCTTATATTCCTTTTTTAATAACTCCACTGCTTTTCTTGTTACAAACTGAAGGTTTTTATAAATATCTTCCTGTGAAAGTGTAGTGAGATACTCGTTCATTTTATCTGAAACCAGCATTTCAAATGCTTCAGAAGAAAGCATTCCAATTACTTCAGATCGTTGTTCTACACCTTTTTTAGGAGCACCAGTACGCATATCCCAATACATAACGCTAATGGCTTCATCATATGCTTTCATTTTTTTTATGTATTCCAAAAACTCTTTTTCTATTTGTATCATTCCCGCCACACTCCCTTTGTTTATGTACTACCTAAGCGTATAAAGTCGTTGTATGATTGTCAACGACTTTTAAATGAAGGTTATAGTTTTTACTTTAAGGATAGGGAGAAGCCGTAGCTTCCACCTATCCAAATGTTGGAGGAACAGGTAAAACTGATTTCATATGATCCAAAACATCCTGATCTTGATCATTATAAAATATTGTAATAGAGCCTTTATCCTCACTGGTTCGAATCAATCTACCAATTCCCTGTCTCAGCCTTAATATCATGTATGGAAGTTCAACTTCCTTATATGGATCTTGTTTATCTGATTTCTTCGCCTCAAAGACAGGATCGTCCGGAGGGTATGGTAACGACCAGATAATAACATTAGAGAGTGATGGGCCAGGAATGTCTAAACCTTCCCATAAATGAACAGCACACAATACAGAGTGTTCGTTTTGCTGAAACTCTTTCACTAAAGAACTGATTTCTTGATCACCTTCGAACAATAATGGATATGAAAAGCGATAATTAGTGATTCTTTCCTTGAACCATTTTATTTCTTTTTGAGATGTAAAGAGAACAAGGCCTCTGCCTTCTGTTTTATTCAATTCATCTAAAGTTTTTTCCAATTTTTTCTCAAGTTGATTTTCTTTCAACATTTGAATGTTCATTTGCTCATCATAATCAAAAGGAGAATCAACAGAAAGTGATAAATAATCGTGTACACCTATGCTGTTTGCTATAAAGTCAAATGATTTATTTTCAGATAATGTAGCTGAAGAAAAAACAATTGGCATTTTTTTAGAAAAGACTTTTTCTTTTAAGACTTCTTCTACTTTTTTAGGCATAATGACTAAAGTATATTCATCACCTTTCACTTCTACCCAACTAACTGCATTTGAGTTTCTATTATATAGTGATAATGAATATTCCATTTGATCAATAAACTCTTCGACAATTTTCAATTCATATTCTCCGATTGTGTACATCTCACCTTCAAATACTAGGGCTTCACTAATTTCGGATAACTTGGACTGTAATTGTTTAGAAGTTTTTTGCAGCTTTTCTTTTTGCTCAATTCGTAATCGATTGGAACCTTCAACAACACTTGTACACTGTTGTAAATCATCAAAAAACATATCATTTACAGCTAGTGCATCTTCTACTAAATAAGCTAATTCTTCGCGAATTTCATTTTGTAATAATCTCTCGAGAAAGATTTGTAATGTACTTTGCTTTACTCGATATGTTAATGCTTTTTGTGCAGCGTATTCTAGTAAATGACCTTCATCAAACACAATACTACTATAATCCGGTAGTAAAGGAATTTGACCTTCTCTTTTCCGGGAATCATACGTCCAAATATGTTCCATAAAATAGTCATGTGAACATACAATAAGATCAGTTGCTTTTCGATAATAATCACGAGACAATGTTAATCCACATCGATGTCTTTGCGAACAAGTAGAACAATCTTGAAAGGGATCCCAACCAACATTTTCCCATTCTTCATCTGAAAAATGACCAAATTCTTTTCGATCCCCGTAGGCTGAGAACTGTTGCATCCCCGCTTTTTCGTGAACGAAATCCGGCAGTGATTGATATAAATCCAGATACTTCTCTTCTCCAGTCCGTTGAATTACATTGTCCAATTTATTTAAGCATAAATATTGACTATGAGTTTTACTTAGCCTTACGTCCATATTCAATTCTAGATGCTTAGATAACTTCGCAATGTCACCTTCTTGTTTAACAAGCTGTTCAATTAATGTTTCATCTGCACATGCTATAATCGCCGGTTTACCTGTATATCTAGCATAAGATAGGGCATAAAGCAGGTAGACAATCGTTTTTCCAGTCCCAACACCAGCTTCAGCAAACATGACTTTCTTCTCTTGAAATGCTTTTTCAAGCTGAAAAGCCATGAAAATTTGTTCATCTCTTAACTCAAAACCTTGATCTGGAAGAATATCATAAAAAACATCTCCAATCCAATTATTCAAGGCTTGGTAAAAGCTCTCATCCTTTGATATGGTAAAAGGCAAACGTGATGTTACCATAAACGCTACCTCCACATTCAGTTTCAAATTTATCGCAAATAATAATTATCATATTATATGGGTAAAAAGTCAATTCATATAACTATAACAGTATGTAAAAAAGAGATAAAAAAAGAGGCAGCCACTATGGCTACACAATGTTCCACTTATTATAACTCTTTGTCAAAAAGCGATTCTATAATTAATTGATGATCAATCGATGTAGCAACCGAAAGAGCTCTCATCATATCTTCTTTCGCTTGCCCTAACTGCAAAATCGCATCTGAATAATCACTTACTTGGTTCTCCAGCGATTTTTCTGTTGAGAAAAGTGCCTTTGAAATTAACTCAAATTCTTGTTGGTCATACATTTCTTTTCCACCTCTCAAAATAACGAAATCTACTATTCAAGGGAACTTTATTAGATTTCACAATACTGAAAGGATTTATTCGTTTTCAAGTTGACCACAGTATTTGTAAACCTTAAAAAGGCAAAAAACGAAGAGCCTATTACTCTTCGTTTCCTACCTTTTTAAAACCCTGTTGAAGTAATTCATTCGTTAATTCATCATGATTTACAATATAATATGTACTACCTTCATCATTGGTAATAATAATTTCTGTCGGACTTGCGTCAACACGAGCTGCCTCTAAGTCAAAATACTTCTGACCAAGTTTATCTGAAATTGATGACAATTTGTCCACCTCCTTATTATCCCATTATATCAGGATCACCTATTCTTGAGTTATATCATTTTTCACATTTTTTCTAACCTTTTCGTGGTGGACGAACATTTGACCAATATTGATAAAAGTCTGTTTTAATGAAGCCATTAAAAAGCTTACGTTTTTTCGTTGCAGGTTTACCATAAAGCTGTTCAAAACCTTCATGAGAAGTAAGCATATATATGCTCCAAGTATCTAAAGATGCGAAAGCTTGTCCCATTTCTTTATACATTTGTTCCACTTCTCTTTTTTCTCCAAGTCGTTCTCCATAAGGAGGATTTCCAACGATAACTCCAAACTCTTTTGTTGTTGTGAAATCTTTGACCTGCATTTGCTTAAACGAAATGATATCTGCAAACCCCGCTTCTTCAGCATTCCCCTGTGCTATGTTTACCATTCTATGGTCAATATCACTAGCTTGAATATCTAACGGCTGATCATAGTTAGCTTTATCCTCTACTTCTTGTCTTGCAAGATTCCATTTGTCTTTTCCGATCCAATCCCAAGCTTCAGAAACAAATTCCCTGTTAAATCCTGGTGCAATATTTTGTCCAATAAGTGCTGCTTCAATTGGAATTGTACCTGAACCACAAAACGGATCTACAAACGGACGGTCAGGTGTCCATCGTGTTAATAAGACAAGAGCAGCAGCAAGAGTTTCCTTTAATGGAGCGCCCCCTTGGTCAATGCGAAAGCCTCGTTTATGAAGTCCTGTACCACTAGCATCTATCGTGATGGTTGCAACATCTTTTAGCAGCGCAACTTCTACACGATAAAAAGGACCATCTTCGCTAAGCCAACCTTCTTTTTTATAGTGTAATTTTAACTTTTCTACGATTGCCTTTTTCACAATTCCTTGGCAATCTGGTACACTTGCTAATGTCGATTTAACTGATTTTCCGATAACAGGAAACTCTGCATTTTCCGGGAGATAATCTCCCCAATTCAATGCTTTGGTTTTTTCAAAAAGCTCATCAAATGTTTTTGCCTTAAACTCTCCGACCTTAATTTTAATTCGGTCAGCGGTTCTAAGCCATAAGTTCGAACGACAAATTGCTAATTCATCTGCCTCAAATGTAACCTTACCGTTCTCAACTGAACATTCATACCCTAAATCTTTTACTTCTTTACCCACAATCGCTTCAAGACCCATTGCTGATGTTGCAATAAGAGTTAATTTACTCATCTTTTGACACCCTACCTTATATCTATCTATTTATTCGTTTAGTATAAGCTCTACTATGTATATCCTGAACCATTTTATCCAATTATATCCAACAAAGTTTTGTAAATAAAAAGGGACTGATATCATCAGTCCCTGTTGTTTACTGTTGTTATACTGATTTCCAATAACGTTCGATAAGCCATGTTTTGTTCCATCGTACTTCAAACGGCATAAGCCTCGTACTCAGGTGGTAATCATCTATCTACAAAAGCATATTGCTTTTGTCCTTCTCTTCGTTCAATTCCTCCAAGAAGGTGCCCCTACCATAATTTGGGTTTCTCGCTCGTGGGGTTTACCTCGTTCCACTCTTACGATTTCTCGCAAGACTCCGTCACTGTGGCACTTTCAAGGTATTCAAGCCATATCCAAAGGACTTAGGCTTTTTCCCTGCCGTCAACCAAGCAACCTTGGCTGCCCTAGCTTATGAATTCGCTAGGCACGAACACTACGGGCATCTCAGCACCGTGCGAGCATGGACTTTCCTCTACAATCCTAAAGACTGCAGCGATTACCTGAACGTTATTAACGAAACAGTAAACTCAGTATACCTAATATTTGAGGATAATACAAGTGGAAATAACTAGGAGATTTAATCGTATAGTTTACTTCCAAACACATGCTTTTCAAGGTTAGATAAACGTTTTAAAATATCGAAGTTTGTTGTATTTGTTTGTACTGGTGTTTGCTTCTTATATGTATCATCAAGCTGCTTTTTCAAACGTAAATTTTCTTGTTGTAGATCTTCATACTCTTGATGAAAGGTTTCATAATCTTTAATAACCAAATCCAAAAATTTATCAACTTCTTCTTGTTTATAACCTCGTACACCTGTTTTAAATTCTTTTTCTAATATTTCTTTCGCTGTCAATTTCATTTTATCTGAAAGCATATCTTCACCTCATTATAACGAAGTTATCAACTTATATTTTTTCAGAAATCCTGTTACTTGTCAATTTCAATTATATTTTCCTTAAAAAATCATATGTATTCTTTTACCAAAAATCTTGTTTTTTTGAATTTTCCTCTTCCACTATTGTTTGTAGTTCAGAGAAATCAATCATGTTTATTGTGTAGGTAGTAGTTTGTTGCTTTTTTCTGGCTGTTTCTAATAAATATTTAGGAGATCCTTCTTTTTCTTCATCATAAACTAGGAGTACTCCATCACTTTTATGGACAAGAAATTCATTTTTCTGGCGAAATTGAACAGGACTTTCATATTCTCTTTTTGTTATACTGTCAACAATATCTGCTTGTGAGAGAATAAACTCATAATATTCTCGATTGGCTTCATTCCACTTTGATTCTTGATTTAAAAAAGGAGTTAAAACAGCTAACTTGAGTTCAGAATATTGAAGTTGCAAATCAAACACAACTTCCGCAGCCCACAACTCTACACCCATTTGTCCACTGATGATCACCCATTCTAGTCCTTCCTCTACAAAGCCTTTTAACGTTTTTTCGATTGCCTTTTTAATATAAGCAACAGCTTGGTCGTCATTTTTAAAAATACCGAGTTCAAATGATTTGTAACCTGATATTGTTAAAACCTTCACTTTTATCACCTAATCATTATATAAATTAATACCTTTCATTATACTTATATTACAGGAAATGAATAAAAGATGTTATCGCCCCTATCTTGTAAAGATCAATCACTCGTTAATTACAGAAAAGGGAGCTGAATACAGCTCCCTATAGCTTCAAATGATTATCCAAAGAATGGACCAGGGCCAAATCCTGGACGTGGACGTGGACCAAAACCTGGTGTTGGACCATAAACATTAAAGTGTTGGTGTGATACCTCATTCTCAAAAGATTGAGTTTGAGGGAAATAATGTTGATGCTTATAGAATTCATGATTTACATTTGTTGTGTGTTGTGGATGAATGTGTGGTACGATTGTTTCAGAATAGCTATTATTTACACAGTGTTTTGTTGGGTGTACAATTGGTGCCATAACTTTTGGTTTGCAATGCATGTAGCATTTCTCCTTTCATCTTTTATCATGTCTTACACTTTTAACCTATGATGAAAGTTACCTACATGTACTAAGGCAAGCACCTAATTTTTATAGAAAAGTATAGAAACTGTCTTTAAAATTCGTAAAAATAACAATTGTTAAGACGATTACAATGAAAAATAAGTATAATACGCTTTTATACAAAGTTGCTCTTCTCCCTTGTTAAGAACTAATTACAATCACTTATTTTACATGGTTCTCCATAATCCTACAATTGTTATTTAATAATTCCGTTAAAATTCATATTTTTGTCAAAAAAATGGCGAAATTACTCAGTTTCTGCGCTTGCCCGGGGAATATTTTTAGAAAATTTCCTCTTTAAGCGATTTAGTCTGTTTAAGATGTCATTTTCATCGATAAACGACAGCGTTTCTTTACATTCTTTGAAAAGAATATACATTTCTTCAGTATATTTTGTTGCTTTTTGCAAGTCTTTTTCTTTATGTTCATAATACTTCGCAAGCTCTTCTAAAGCCTTTATTGCCACTTTTCCTTTTGATCCTTCTACAATTTCATTCCACAAGTTGATTGCCTGTTTCCATTCCTTTTGTTTTTTATAAAGGAGGGCTAGTGCATATTTTGCTTCTACATCTTGCTTTGTAGATTTTTCCATAAGACTTTTGTAAGCATCTAATGCTGAAGATTGATCACCTACATAATCTAACCATCGAGCAACTTCATAATGCTCGGAATCTGTAGCCTTATCATTTGTGCTCAATAGCTTATAAGATAAATGGATATATAATGTTATAAGAGAGAGCACATCTATTTCATTATGCCTTAAAACTCCCATAATAATTTCAGGCTTTTGCTGTTTTACAAACTCAAAATAAATCATTGGAGCTAAAAAGCCAGGAATATCATTTTCTCGGTAAATCCCAAGAATATCGTTTTCAACTTTGGCCAGTTTTACTGATTCGAGCTCTTTTTTCCAGAGCCTTCGTGCAGCATGAAATAGATCGAAGTGACCAAATGCAGGAAGTTTTGGTACTAACTCTCGAATTAAAGTATGGCGGGTTTTCACCTGAGGCCAATCAAAGGCTTTACCATTATAGGTGACAAGTGTTTTACTATTAATCCCCTCCAAAAAGCTTTGATAAAGTGCAACCTCATTACCTGGTTTTGGCAACAAATACTGTTTTATGACAACACGATCGTCCAGAACTTGAGCTTGTCCTAACAAAAAGATCGTGTTTCCCGCTCCTCCACCAAGTCCAGTTGTTTCCGTATCGAAGAAAAACAAATCGCTTGCCTGATGATCTTTAGAGGAAAGTGGATGCTTTAAATCGCTTTGATTCCACATAGATACAACATGTTGAAATTCTTTCAACTGATATTTACCATGTTGATAATCCAACGGATAGACAACCTCTCGAATGAAACAAGTTTGCCCATCATAATGAATGATTTTTGTGTTATGTTCATTCCATAATAATTCTTCTGGGTTATGTGATTTCTGTTTTACAGTTTCAGTTTCTAGTTCCGGTTCTTCTCGAATGACATGTTTTTTTAATCGATTCAACTTATTTTTTAACGACATTTGTTTCATCCTTTAATTTACTTAAAAGAAAATGGGTGTCTTTTTTTATAGATTCAGTAGAACTTTCAACACCTATACATGAAGGGCATCCAGCATAGCATGGACAAGTTTCTATTAATTTCATTGCTTCATTCAAAACATCTAATAATGTTTCATATATTTTTTTGGATAAACCTACCCCACCTGGATATCGATCATATAGAAAGATTGTTGGTTGATTATTATGAACAGCTTTAATTTGTGCAATCACATGCAAGTCACTTGGATCACACATTACTTTTAACGGTGCAACGTGCTGGAGAACATGTGCGGCTGAAACTAGAGCCTCCTCCAGCCTTTTTTCAGATAAATCGTCCGCTATATTCGAATGAAGACTCATCCATGCTGAATTTGTATGAAGCTCTTCTTCTGGTAGATGAATAGGACCTGATCCAATATTTTCATGAGTATCAAATTTGATTTTTTTAAAAATTGTAGCCATAGCTTGAACCGTCACATCTCCATAACCATAGTCAACATCTTTCATATGTTTAAGCATATCTTCCTCAAGTACTTTTAATTGAACCGCAAGATTGGCATCCGTGAAATAATCCACATCAACTTCTCTTACAAATGCCTTCTTTTCCTCCCAATCAAGTTTTTCCACTTGAAATTGAACGCCTTGATGAAGATAAATTGCTTCATCATGCAGTAATGTCATTGCGCTAAATCGATCCATCTCTCCAATGACCTTCACGTTCGCTATATCAGATTGATCGATAATTATCACATTTTCTTGTGAAGCCGACCGAAGACTTATATTGTGGGCCGGGAATGAATCGTTCATCCAGTGATAGGTTTCATTATTATAGTAAAGCACTCTTTCTTCCGCTAAAAACTGCAGGATATCTTCTAACTCTAACCCATCGAACGTATCACCTTCTCTAAATGGAAGCTCAAAAGCTGCACACTTTAAATGATCTACAAGCACAACTAAATTATCAGGGTTTATGATGGCTGTTTCTGGATTTTGTTCAAAAAAGTATCGTGGATTTTGAATAATGTATTGATCAAGTGGACTGGAGCTAGCAACCATGATAATAACTGCTTCACCTTGCCTTCTTCCAGCTCTTCCGGCCTGTTGCCATGCACTTGCAATAGTTCCAGGATATCCTGTCATAATACAAACTTGTAAACTACCTATATCTACTCCTAATTCAAGAGCGTTGGTGCTAACAACACCTAAAATTTCGCCATCCCTTAGTCCTCTTTCAATTTCCCTCCGCTGTTTTGGTAAGTATCCTCCTCTATATCCGCGTATTGATTTTTTTGCTAGTTCATTTTTTATCAATTCTTTTAAATAAGTTAAGATGATCTCAACTCGCACACGACTGCGAGCAAATACGATTGTCTGAATCTTATTTTTAAGAAATTCTCCTGCTAATCTTCTAACCTCTAAGGTTGCACTTCTT
The DNA here is from genome assembly GCF_048059995.1 of Metabacillus sp. YM-086. Lineage (NCBI taxonomy): Bacteria > Bacillati > Bacillota > Bacilli > Caryophanales > Bacillaceae > Metabacillus > Metabacillus sp. YM-086. The sequence continues at coordinate 28,296 of NZ_JBLUOI010000023.1, forward strand.
CTAATATTAAGTGGCTTATTAACAATAGGAGGGTTATAAAAAATAAAATGCTTTTTACTGGCTGGGGCACCATTTTTTGAGATGAGCTTCATATTTGTTCCAGTTAGTGTTTCCGCTAATTCTTTTGGATTAGCGATTGTTGCAGATGTGCATATAAACTGCGGGTTACTACCATAAAATTCACAAATTCTCTTAAGTCGTCTAATGACATTTGCTACATGACTGCCAAATATTCCTCGATAAATGTGAAGCTCGTCAATGACTATATATTTTAGATTTTCAAACAGTGAAACCCATTTAGTATGATGCGGTAAAATGGCTGAATGAAGCATATCTGGGTTTGTAATGACTATATGACCTGCTTTTCTTACCCTTTGACGGATAGCCGGTGAAGTATCTCCATCGTATGTATAAGAGTTCAATTGAACTCCCATTTCTTCGATGATTTCATTAATCTCAGATTTTTGATCTTGAGCCAGTGCTTTCGTAGGAAAAAGATATAATGCCCGACTATTTTCATCTTTCAATATGTTTTGGATGACAGGCAAGTTATAGCATAATGTTTTTCCTGAAGCAGTTGGAGTAACAGCTACAAAGTTATGACCTCCACTTGCGAGTTTATAGGCTTCACCTTGATGTGTATACAATTGTGATATTCCTCTGTTTTCTAATGCTAATTTTAAGCGGTGATCTAGGTCAACCGGCATATCAACAAGTTCCCCTTCTTTAGGAGGAATCGAATGCCAATGAACAATTTGATCTCTAAAATCGTCATTTGTTTTTAACACATTTAAAATCGTTTCTAATGATTTTCTAAATTCCATTTTTATTCACTACCTTCTAAAGTCTGTAGCTTCACTTCTATTTTAGCGAATAAACGTTCGGAATTAAAGTGGTATTGATTTGAAATTATATTTCTAGCTGTTTGCTAATTTTCTAACTTAAAAAAGGTAAATAATTACACTTTAAATATAACGTTTCTTATTCCCTTTTCATATAATACTCTGTCATCACATGTGGTAAGGAGGAGTATTGATGAGAAAGAAAAATGAATTAAATAGGAATAATGAAAATGAACAGCCTCTAGAACAGCTGGATTTTTTCCAAATTGTTGATCATTTTTTTCGATCGGAACCATTGAAGCAATTTATGAATGAGTTTGATTCTATGTTTGAGGGAGCTTTTCCGCATAAGGCTATCCACGTAAACACTTTTGAAACAGACAATAAATGTGTTATTGATTTAAAAATTCCTCCTGTTAAAAAGGAACAGATAAAGCTTGAGCTTTATGATCAATATTTAACAATTTCTATTACAAATCGTGAGGAAATTAAAGAATATAATGAACATGCTTCAACATTTAGAAATTATACATCGTTAGATAGTCTGTCTAAAACGATTCTCCTACCATACCCTGTTAAAGAACATGAAATAAAAACTACTTATAGAAATGGTTCATTACTTGTTACAATTCCTAAGAAAACAAAGCAAATTTTAATAGAAGATGATACAAAATAAGAACAAAGTTAAGGTCTTGATGACCTTAACTGTTTTTGTGTGATTTACTTCCATACTTTGGATTCTCTTCTGGTGTTGGATCCTTTGCTAAATCCTTTGCTGATGCAGTAACTTCCGCTTTACTTCCACTTTTATTTTGCTTCACCTTTATCACCTCTCTTTTATGATGACTTAATTTTTAAAAGTTTACCCAAAGAAAAACCAAAAATTTACGAGAAATTATTAGTGTTGATTAGAAACAATAAGAGTGGAGGTGTTTACAAATGACGAAAAAAAATCAACAACTACCTGATTTTAAAGAGTTAAATGATCGCATTATCGCCGAAGCAACGTCTTCTCCTTCCATTGTCATTAAAACTAATTTGGATCAAGAGGATGTGTCAATAGACAATCCATATTCAAATGAGAACACAGGTAACTCTGAAGAATTTAAAAACTTTTTTAAGGAATGATGAAAATGGATTTCACATTAGGATATTTGCGAGAAGCATTATCGAACTATGACAGAAGTTCAGTATGTCATAGAATTTATCAAAAGTTGGAAAAAGGTTCGTATGAGAGTGAAAAGGACTTCGTTTTAACACTTGAGGACGATGAAGTTCAATTCCTAAACAACATCCTACCTGATGAAATAAAATATGCGTTTGACGAACAGGACTTTATACGCGGAAATCAATTAAATGAGGTTTATGAACAGTTAATATAGAAGATCACTGGAGGCCCTTATGAACAGAAACAGTAATCATTACATCAACATTAAATTCCAAACAGGTGCCATTGACCGTGAAGGTGTAAATGGTTGCCAAGTTGAAGATGTTATTAGTGTTCTTGTTGACAAGCTTAAATCGCATCAAAATGGTGAATTTGCTTGTCCAGAAAACTCGATAGCCATTTCAAATCTTCAAACAGCAAATTATGCATTAAAAGTAAGAAAAGAAAGACTGGAAAATAACCATGGAGAAACTGAAATCCATGAAACCTTTTAGCACAAAAAAATATTCTAATACAAATGTTGAAGAGGTCAAGCGTCTAAATGCTCAGTCGGGTTTATCATATAATGAAGTTAAGCAGCTTCTAGCACAGCAATATCAGAAAGAGAACAAATGAACATAAGCAGAAAAGACCCAGTTTGTTCATAAAACTGGGTCTTTTTATATTATTTAAACATAGACGTTACCCCTTTAAAAAGCCCACCCATTTGATTGACAGCATTCATCATTTGTCCGGCTGTATCCATCATTTTGTTAAAATCTAATTGTCCGTCAGATTTTTTGAATTGTGAAAGAATATTTTGAAAACCTGATGGCTGATGCTGTTTAAAATGTGGCATTGGTTTGGGATACGGAGTTGGATATGGATTATTCATATATCCTCCGCCATTCATGCTTCCTCCGTATCCACCTCCATAGGGTTGATAAGATTGTTGAAAGCCTGGTTGAAACCCTTGAAAGTAAGGATTTGCTGACGGATTTGAATATGGATTACTGCTATATGAATTTTGGTAACCAGACATTTGCTGTCCATATGGTGGAAACGTTTGAAAATACTCATTATCTCTCCTCCGAGATCTCCTATTGAAATATGGATATTGTTGTTGCATCCATGGAACCTCCTCCCAGTTATTTCATCAAAAGTTATTACATCATATGATTCAAACGCCTATAAGGTGATAATTTCTAATACTATCCATTTCATCTTGAATATTGATCCATACATGAAGAGTTACAATTTTGCTCATATTAGAAATGAGACATTAAAGGAGGTTTTGACTTTGGCTAGAGGAAAACATTTTAATCATAAAGAAAAAGGACACGAGCCGACGATTCCAAAGCATGGTCAAGAAGTGGCTGGAAAAGAAACAGAACGTGTTGGGTATGATATTGAAATCGTTGGAACTGAAACGGAGCGTCCTGTTAGTATAAAAGTTGAGGAGTAAAAGGCTTTTAACTAATAACAAATTCATTATAAACACAAAAGGACGTCCCTATTTGGAGGCGTCCTTTCTATCCATTTGCTCGATCATTCCGTTTAAAATATATTCAACAGAATGATGAAGGTTATGAAAACGCTGCTTATTAACGTCTTTGTAAAATGATTGAAGAACAACTTGTTCAATATTCTCCATTGCTGAGTCAATTTGAGTAAGATGAATATACTTAGGTTTATATTCTGAGACCCACTTGACGGCCAAAGGCTTCCATTCATTTGCTTTATTCATAACCAGTTCAAAATTTGGTTTAACATCGTCATAAAAATATTCTTCTGTTTTTTCAGGTTTTTCGTTTAATTGTTCAAATCGCTTTTTGCATTCCTCTAAATGCTGAAGAAGTTGTTGAGAGGATATTAATAGTAGTTCCAAAGCTTTCACCTCGAACTTATCATATCAAAACTCTCAGGATAAAGCACATAAGAACTCCTTATAAATTTGTCGCAATGATAGGGAATGGATAATGCTGATATTTATCATTTTTCAAAGGTGTCTCTTGATTGGTAGGGACTTTTGACATTACATTTGATAATTGACAATCAATCTGAACCGCTTGTTTCATCAAATCTTCTTCAATATTTTTAGATAAAATCCGGTTATCCAGCTCTTGTTCCAATTTCATTAGCTCTAGTTCTAACTCCTCTAACTTCTCTTCGATCACACTTTTTTCAATGATATTTTTCAATATTCTCCCTCCTCTTAAAGCTAATATTCGCTCTCATTCTCCCATACCCTTCACACCTGACAAAACTAGTTTTCATTCGGCAAAGAAAATGAAAAAATACAGTTTTCGACAACTTCCTGTGTGTTGAATGGAAATGATGGGTTTCGTGCAAAATAATAGTAGGAGGTGCTAATAATGGCTAAAAAACCGAAAGATAAACAACAAACTGCTCAAGAAAAAGCGAACATTCCTAGTGATAAAAAACTGGATGGACCGAATCGCCCTTCAACTTAAACGATCACAGGAAACCATCATTATCAAAATACTTAAGGTAGCAAGGACAAAAGGTCCTTGCTCTTTTTTCATCCATTTCTCCAATATTCCTGCAAAACCGTAAATAGGTGAAGTTGATCCTGTTTATGCTTAAACCAATCTGTTATCTCATAGTTTTTTGGTATTTTTCTTCTCTTAAACAAATGTTTTGTATTCTGACCATGAAACCAATCCTTTCTAAATCCGTCTAATGTATGAGGGATAATGGGATAAGCGGTTCGTAATAATGGTGTTTCTCGTTTTCTTTTATCAGCAAAGTACTTTTCATAATCATATCTGGAACCTGTATGTGGAACTGTTCTAGCAAAGTTTACAAAGTGTTGATACATTCCCGAATCAAATAAAAGCCATCCTAAACGTTTTCCTAATTCAATTCGGTTTGTTAGCTTTTCAAAGTTGTAAACAGAAAATCCAAATAACTTTCCGTGTAAAGTTGGGAAAATAACTGTACTAAAATGAAAAAAATCTTGAAATTTATAGGAGGCAGATTTGAAAACTAGTCGTCTGTATGTTTCGTTCATAATAACGGGATGATGAATCACATTTTGTTCATTAATGATTAAAGCAGTCATTAATCGATCTTTTTGACGCTCTTCCCAAAAAAGCCACCATTCTTTTTCCATAAATTTCGAAACCTGAAAATGTGATAAAAGGTGAAAAAGTGGTTTGTTTATTTTCTTTGATAATTGGTAAATAAGTAATTGAGGAAAAGCATCATAAAATATTGTCCAATTTGCTCTTTCATATGTCATAAAGAGCAGACTTCTTTTTTCTTGATTTAACGCTTTCCGAAACCATCTACCCTGTAGGTCTGTCATACTCCAACCTGCATTTCTGGAAACCATGCTAGCTAAAAACGACCACTTTATCTCAGGATGTTTAAAATAAAATTCTTCATATGCTTTGGTTCTGGAAATATTATCAATGTTTTTTGTTTTTGTTATTTGTAAAATTTCTGAAACTAATTTTTGTTCATCAAGATCCATATTAATATTATTTGTTTTAGACTTATTAAACATTGGTACACCTCAATTACTAGCGTAACCTAAATAGCACAAAGTACACACATTAACAAAATTGAAACTTTTTAATCATTCCTTTTCAATTTTTTTTGGTATGATAAGAAGTAGTTTTGAAGAGGAGGTAAAATATGATTTTTCGTTATCCTAACGGAAAGCCCTATCAGCCTAAGAATACAACTAAGCAAAAGCAACAGCCTTCTATCGTATATAGCAACAGAGGTATGACTCTTGAAGAAGACTTAAATGAAACGAATAAATACTATTTAGAAAACCAATTAGCTGTCATACATAAAAAACCAACACCTGTTCAGATTGTAAACGTAGATTATCCACGACGAAGTGCAGCTGTTATAAAAGAAGCGTACTTTAAACAAAGCTCAACAACTGACTATAACGGAATTTATAGAGGAAAATATATAGATTTTGAAGCGAAGGAAACGAAGAACAAGACATCTTTTCCATTACAGAATTTTCATTCTCATCAAATTGAACATATGAAAAGTGTAATAAAGCAAAATGGAATTTGCTTTGTCATTTTATCCGCTTTTAATGATTATTATTACCTTGATGCAACGCATTTGTTGGTTTTTTGGGAGCGACAGGAAAATGGTGGCCGAAAGTCAATCACTATGGAGGAAATTAAAGAAAAAGGTCATATTATTCCTATTGGATATCAAGCAAGGATTGACTATCTTAAGATTATAGATAAACTATATTTTTAAGAAACTTTAAATTTAAACATAGTTGAATTGTAGCAAGAAGCTTTTTCGAAAAGCTTAAGATGAAAGGTTGGTATTACATGACTGAACAATATAAGAGTCGTGAAGAACGAAGAAAAAAGCAGACTCAAAAAAATACGAAGAAAAAAACAAAGAAAAAGAAACCAGGACTATGGAAGAAAATTTTATTAAGTCTTTTGGCAATAGGAATTGTTGGAATGGTTGCTGGAGGAATTACTTTTGCAGTCATTGTTTCGGATGCTCCCCCACTTGATGATAAAAAATTAAAAGATTCATTTTCATCAAAAATATATGATATGAATGGGGAGGAAATTACCGAGTTTGGTCAAGTAAAAAGAACCTATGTCCCATACGATGATATACCTAAAGTACTTGAAAATGCCGTTTTAGCAACAGAGGATGCACGTTTTTATGAGCACAGTGGTGTTGATTTTATTCGTATAGGTGGCGCGTTTGTTGCAAACGTTCAAGAAGGCTTTGGTGCCGAGGGTGGTAGTACAATTACGCAACAAGTAATCAAAAACTCTTTATTAACGAGAGATAAAACTGTTACCCGTAAAGTACAAGAATTATGGCTTGCCTTTCAATTAGAGCAAAAATATTCTAAACAAGAAATTCTTGAGATGTATCTTAACAAAATATACTTTCCTGGTAATATATACGGCGTAGCTCAAGCAGCTGAATCATTCTATGGAAAAGATTTAAATAAATTAGAGCTTCATGAAGCTGCGATGATTGCTGGGATTCCACAGAGTCCAAATAACTATAATCCGAGAACAAATCCTGAAAAAGCTGAAAAACGACGTAATATTGTTTTAACCTTAATGGCAAAACACGGATTTATTACAGAAGCTGAGGCTGAGGAAGCGAAGCAGGTTCCTGTCCAATCCACTGTGATTGAACCTACAGAAAAAGCAAATCCTTATCACGCCTTTGTAGAAGAAGTAATTGAAGAAGTAAAAGAAAAAACGGATCTTGATGCTGGTTCTGCAGGTTTGGAAATCTATACAACTCTTGATCCAAAAGCACAAGATGCGGTAGAAAATGTTTTAAACGGCGATGTTATGAACTTCCCTGATGATGAGCTTCAAGCAGGGATTACTCTTCTAGATACACAAACAGGAGAAATTCGCGCAATTGGTGGCGGACGCAATCAACCAGTTGGTGGCTATAATTATGCTACAGATACAAGACGTCAGCCTGGTTCTACAATTAAGCCTGTACTTGATTATGGACCAGTTATTGAAGATAAGAAATGGTCTACTTTCCATCAAATCGTCGATGAACCATATACTTATAGTGATGGAACAAAAATTAATAACTGGGATCGCTCCTACAAAGGAAAGATGTCAATCCGTCAAGCACTAGCCGATTCAAGAAATATTCCGGCTTTAAAAGCATTACAAGAAGTTGGGTTAGATAAAGCGAAGGAATTTGCAAAAGGCCTCGGCATTCCACTTGATGAGATTTATGAGCCTTATGCAATTGGAGGATTCAGAGATGGAGTTTCCCCTCTTCAAATGGCAGGTGCTTTTAGTGCATTCGGGAATAATGGAATTTATATTGAACCACATGCTGTTAAGAAAATTGTTTTAAGTGATGGAACTGAAATCAGCTTAGAACCTGAGCCTGAGGCAGCTATGAGTGATTATACAGCATTTATGGTCACAGATATGATGAAATCTGTTGTTGAATATGGAACTGGTAAGTCTGTTCAAATATCAGGTGTAAATATTGCTGGAAAAACTGGAACAACTAATTTTAGTGAAGATGATAAAGCAAAATATAATGTGCCTTCTGGTGCAGCAAAGGATGCTTGGTTTGTAGGCTATAATCCTAATTACACAGCAGCAGTTTGGACCGGATACAATATATCAGCAGATAGCGAAAAGGTTTATTTAGATTCTAGTGATCAAAAACTAGCAAGAGCTATGTTTAGAGAGGTCTTTTTAGAAGTTGCTAAAGGTGATACTTCTGATTTTGAACAACCTAACAGTGTTGTTCGATTAGCAGTTGAAAAAGGCTCAGATGAAGTACTAGCAAGTGAGTATACCCCTTCTAATCAGATTGCTTATGAATATTTCGTTAAAGGCTTCGAACCTAAAAAAGTCTCTAAAAAATACGAAAAACTCAATAAGCCTTCTAATTTAAACATTAACTATGACCAGGTAACAAATTCAATAAGCATAAATTGGGGTTATAATGAAGATGCATTAGATGGTGTATCCTTTGAAGTAAGACAGTCTATTGACGGAGGAGCATATGAAGTTGTTAGTCAATCATCATCTACTTCATATCAAATTGCAGATGTTACACCAGGATCTACCTATGCTTTCCAAGTAGTTGCTGTTAGTGGCAATAATCGAAGTGATGCAGCTGCCACTCAACTACAAGTACCAGAGCCAAATGTTGACGTACCTGAGCTTCCAGGAGATGACGAGGAAGATCAGAACGAGGACGACCAACAAGAAGATGAAGATTCTGGAGAAGGTAATGGGAATGGCAACGGAAAGCAAAACGGGAATGGCAATGGCAATGGCAATGGTAACGGAAATGGGAATGGGAATGGTAACGGAAACGGAAACGATGGTGAGACGGAAGATGACACTGATCAGGATATTGAAGGGGAACAAACCAATCCTGATGTAGAAACAACGGTACCTCCTACTGAAGATACTGGACAATAGGTTAATTGATAATAACAAAAAAGAACCGTTCATTTTGATCGGTTCTTTTCTATATAATATAAAGGAATTATCCGTTTTACCGCGAATAATTCCTAAAGTTTACTCATTGCAAGTGCCTTAAAAAAGGATTTTTCAAGTTCTTCAAAAAGTTGTTCTAACTGGACAAAGGCATGATATTGAAATGGGTTATCTACTATAAATTGAAGTCTCTCCTCACAATTTACCGGTTTAAATTGCATTGTATTTATACGCATTGAATTAACTCTAATCGTTTGAACTGATCTTCTATTCACCCAATGTAAACCCACAATAAAAAGCGATATACATTTTAAAAGTGATTTCTTTTGCGAATCACTTCTATCTCGTTTCATAAATCCTTCCTTAGCTTTTAACATCATTTGTTTCCAAACATCAAGCAAAACCGGAACAAATTCTTCCGGATGATCCCAAGGTAAATTCTCTACATGCTGTGACTGTTGTATGGAAAGCATGTCAAAATAAAAAGGTTCTTGTAGTAAAGTTTTCTTTGTATCATTTTGTAGCTCGTAAAAATGTGTTTGGTTTTGAAAAAAAGGCTTACCTCGAAAAACATCAGGTATCATATACATGTTATTTGGCATGTTTAGCCTTCCCATTTTTCATTCTTTTTTGCCCTTCTCTACATAAGTGAAGCAGTGGACAACTTTCACATTGTGGAGATTGAGCTTTACAATGGTATCTTCCGAAGAAAATTAATCGATGGTGTGTATCTGACCATTCTTCTTTTGGAACTTTTTTCATTAAGGTCTTCTCTACTTCTAATACTGAATCCTTCCACCTGCAAATGCCAAGACGTTTACTTACCCTTTCTACATGGGTATCAACAGCAATTGCAGGAACACCAAATGCAACAGACATTACAACATTTGCTGTTTTTCTACCAACTCCAGCTAACTTCGTTAACTCTGTATGATCATTTGGAACTTCTCCATTATAATGTTCGAGCAATGTTTCACAAAGCTTACGAATATTCTTAGCTTTATTTCGATATAATCCAATTGACCTGATGTCTGACTGTAATTCCTCCAGCGAGACAGCTAAGTAATCCTCAGGTTTTTTATATTTTTGAAATAAATTTTTCGTAACTTTATTTACTAAAGCATCCGTACATTGAGCAGATAATGCTACAGCTATCACTAATTCAAAAGGATTGTCATGAATTAGTTCACAATGAGCATCAGGGAACATCTCTGTCATTGTATCTAGACACTCACGGATTTGAACTTTTGTTAACATCTTCTCACCTACTATTTAACATTCATTTTTTATTTATTAGTACACTAGAACATAAGAAAAAAGAGCTAAATTTTTAGCTCTCAAGCCAGTTATAAAAAGGAACTTTTCTTTGATAATTTTCTGGATTACTTTGAGTTTTTGATGGCGTAGCCTGATTTTGACGGAACTTTTTAGCATAGTTTCTTGCTTGTTCAATTGTACGAATTCCGTTCTTCTTCCACTCAAAAAGAATCCGATCAATGTATCTAAAGTTCAATTTTCCTGACATAACAGATTCTCTTAATGCCGCTTTAATAATAACAGGGTCATAATCGTCTTGATCAATCCAAATAGCTAGAGTTTCACACTCAAATGGTGATAGTGGTCGCCCGAATTCATTCTCGAAAGTTGTATATAAACTCTCATCCTCTTTTTGACTTTGTTCCTGAGTTTTTTTCTGGCTTTCATTACTTAAATATGTGTATAACTTATCCCATAGTGGTTTAAGCGAGTAATATTCAAATAAAATTGTGTCTTGTTCACTCTCTTCAATCATTAAGAAGCCTTTTTGTATTAATGTTCTTAAAATAGACGTACATTCAGATGTTGAAATTGACATATGCTGCGATAGTTCAGTTGGAGTAGGAAATTGGTTTCCGTTCTCCTTATATTTTTTTACTTGTAGGATGAGCATAAATTCAAGTTCATTTAAGCCCAATTTTGCATAATAATTAAAAAGCATAACCGGAATGGAAACATGTCCTGCTTCTTGGAGAAAGATGAATTGTTCTTTATTCATATTCACACCCCTTACCTTAGTGTAGTATACCATGCCAAACTACTACATTGTATAAAATAACTTCGGTTGTTTTTGCCATATAAGGGAATCAACTACTTACACTATGTTTTTGTACCTGTTGGATAAGAATAAAAAAACCGACTCAACAGAGTCAGTTTTTTTACCTTCTTATGGATAAAGTCTGTTCAATAAACGAGGGAACGGAATTGTTTCACGAACATGTTCAACTCCACTTAACCATGCTACCGTTCTCTCAAGTCCTAAGCCAAATCCAGAATGTGGTACAGAACCATACTTTCTAAGCTGTAGATACCACTCATAAGCTTGTTCATCCAATTGATGCTCTTCTAAACGTTGTTTAAGCAACTGCTCATCATGAATTCGCTCAGAACCACCAATGATCTCACCATAGCCCTCTGGTGCAATTAAATCAGCACAAAGCACAACGTCTTCTCGGCTAGGATCCGGTTGCATATAAAAAGGTTTTAAGCTTGTTGGATAATGTGTAATAAAGACAGGTTTATCAAAGCTCTCTGCAATTGCTGTTTCATGTGGAGCACCAAAATCGTCTCCCCATTTAATATCTGTAAATCCTTTATCTTGAAGAAACTTGATTGCATCATCATACGTAATTCTTGGGAAAGGCGCCTTTATTTTTTCTAATTTAGATGTATCTCTACCTAATGTAGTTAGTTCAAGTGAACAATTTTCTAAGACACTTTGGGTAATATATGATACATACGATTCTTGTACTTGAAGATTATCTTCAAATTCATAAAAAGCCATTTCAGGCTCAATCATCCAAAATTCTATAAGATGGCGGCGTGTTTTTGACTTTTCTGCTCGGAACGTAGGACCAAAAGAAAATACCTTCCCTAACGCCATAGCTGCTGCTTCCATGTATAATTGGCCACTTTGAGATAAATAGGCATCCTCATCAAAGTATTTGGTATGAAATAATTCAGATGTTCCTTCCGGTGCACTTCCAGTTAAAATTGGCGGATCAACTTTAACAAAACCTTCTTTATTAAAAAACTCATATGTTGATCTAATGATTTCGTTTCTAATTTTCATTACTGCATGCTGACGTTTAGAACGAAGCCATAAATGGCGGTGATCCATTAAAAATTCAGTTCCATGCTCTTTTGGTGTTATAGGATAATCAACAGATTCAGAAATAACGCGAATATTCGTAACCCCTAATTCATAACCAAAGGGAGAACGTTCATCTACCTTAACGATTCCAGATACATAAAGAGATGTTTCTTGAGTAATAGACTTTGCATTTTGGAAAACCTCTTCTGCAACCTCAGCCTTTACTACAACTCCTTGGATAAAGCCTGTACCATCTCTTAATTGAAGAAAAGCAATCTTTCCACTTGAGCGTTTATTTGAAAGCCATGCTCCTATTGTTACTTCTTGTCCAACATATTTTCCAACTTCTGCAATTGTTGTTTTCACGTATAAATTCCCTCCATCAGCTGCGATGTCTACTTTTTATGTATTTTCTTCATCATATAATTATACGTTTTTTATAATATGGTCGCAATGTTTCCAAAATAAGCCGAAACTTTCCGATTATTTCTACACCTTTTTATTAAGATGAAGTTTTTGTTTTTAATGCCATATGTTTAATAATTTCACCATCATAAAAATTCACATAATCAAATGTATATCGATCAGATTTGTCTTTGTATTTCACTTCCCAAATAGGTATTTCTTCATCCATACCTAACCGAACACTTATGATTTCTACTGGGCTGTATTCCTTATTAACCTTTTTAAGTGCTTCATCCTTTGTAATTCCAGAAGACTGTTTTTTCACTAACATTTTATCTTCTTTATCCTTTTTGTACACCCAGACGTATACACTCTCATTTTTTGTTTTTTCTCCTGTTAATACATGATATTGTTTATCACTATTAAAAGTCGTAATTTCCGTTATAGTCGAAAGATTTGCTGATTCCATAGCTATTTTCTTCGATTGCTCATGACCATTCGTGTATTGTTCTCTTGCAGCCTGATATGTTGCTGTAAAAATCCATACAACTGCAATAAACAAAATTGAGAAGACGGCAATGAATGTCCAAGTTTTTCTACCCATATCGTAACCCTTTCTAAGTACGGTATATAGTAAATACTGCTTTTGATTTATCTTCCTGATCAAGAGCAAGACCAAACATTAAATCATCTCTTTTTAATGTTCTGTTCAGCAAGTCAACGATTTTATATAAATCATCAGAATGATCTACAGTTACGGTTGATACAATTTCAATTTTACTTTCCATAGCTTTTTTCCTCCCACTTAAAAACAAATATTGTAACTTATATGTCTGCCTAGTCTGGATACAATAACATTACAACAACATCTATTTGTTGTAACCACGATTTATTATAACAGGTGTCATTAAGTAACGTGAAAATAAATTTCTCCTAGCTCACACCAAATCTTCGTGGCTGATTCAGTATAATCAGCCACCCTTTTTGTTACTAATCCAATCATCAATAGAATGTGTAAGATGATGCATTGGTTTTGACACTATATCGATAGATGGAATTGACGCTAAAAAATCTTTTCCATATCTTGACGTAATAATGCGATTGTCTAATACAAACAGAATACCACGATCATCTTCATGCCTAATTAAGCGCCCGAACCCCTGTTTAAATCTTAGGATAGCCTCTGGAAGTGAATAATCGTAAAATGAGTTCGCACCCTGTTCTTCCATGTATTCACTTGTAGCAGCCACGATAGGGTCATCCGGAGAAGCAAATGGAAGTCGAACAATCATAAGAGCCTTTAGGTCTTCTCCTGGGAAATCAACGCCTTCCCAAAAGCTGCTTGTCCCCAACAAAATGGCCTTATCAAATTGTTTGAAATTTTTCGTAAGTCTAGATCTACTTCCACTTCCTGTTCCTTGCCCCATTATGGCAAAATCCTCTAATGTCACATCTTCTTTAACAATTTGATACGTTTTTCTCAACATTTCATAAGAAGTAAATAAAACGAGCATTTTTCCATTTGAAATTTGAGCTACGGTCCCAATATGTGCTGCAATCGCCTCTGAGTATTCTTCGATAGAAACCTCATTTACTACAGGCATATCAGTTGGTACAAACAATTTCACTTGTTTTTCATAGTCAAACGATGAATCTAATACAACCTGTTTCGGGAAAAAATCAGCTAGTCCAATATTATGAATGAAATAGGAGAAAGATTTTTTTACTGTTAAAGTAGCAGAAGTAAGCACTGCACTTTGTACGTGAGCAAAGAACTTATCTGCTAAGTATTCAGAAACCTGTACAGGTTGAGCGTAAATATAAACGGCATTTTTAGCACCTTTTGACTCAATTTCAATCCATTTAACAATCGAATCATATTCCTCAAAAAATAAGAATTCAATATTTTTCTTATACACATTCATTTTTACGATTACTTTTCTCATGTTTTCAATCGTTAGCTTCTCTGTAATCGATAATTCATTTGTTGAAATTTTATCAAATTTTGCAAGTTCTGTTTCCATTAACTTCAAAAGATCATGGATCATAAATTGAATTCTGTTTGCCAACTCTAGGATTGAGTTCCATGTTCGATTATTCTCTTTTTCAGATTGAAGTCGATATGAGGTACGATTTAAAAAGGATTCTTTTTTTCTTTTTAGAACATAGGCGTGAAGACCTGAAAAAAATTGTTGTGTTTCTTCTTGTAGCTCCATTAAGATCTTCTCTAGTTTTTGTGAAAAAGTAGAGCTTTCAAGATGAAACTTTTGCTGACATTGAATAAATTTCTTTAAAAGGCCATTTGTATGCAAAAAACCTAGTGAGTTCATCATGTAGTTAAGCTCTAAATAGTGTAATTTTATACCAAGTTGTTCAGTAGCAACATGTTGAAAATGGTGTGCTTCATCAACTATGACTTCCTGATAATCAGGCAAGATTTTTTGTTCTCTCTCAACATCAGATAAAAGCATAGCATGATTAGTTATGATAATATTCGCTTCTGATGCTTTTTTCCTTGCTTTTTGATAGAAACATATCGAGGAAAACGGGTTATTATGAAAGGAAGAATTATCTACATGGAGATTCTCCCATAAAGTCCTTCCCCCAGATGGAAGGTTTAACTCGTCTACATCACCAGTTTCTGTTTGTGTTAACCAAATCAATATTTGGGCCTTCGCCAATATAAAGTCATAATTATCATCTAAGTCTTTTAGTGATTGTTCAAACTTCTGCAAACATAAATAATGGCCCTGACCCTTTAAAATCGTTGCTGTAAAAGGAAACGGTAAAACCTTCTGTAAAAAAGGAATTTCTTTTTCAAGTATTTGGGTTTGTAAATGATTCGTATGTGTGCTGACGATTAACGGTCTTTTCTCTTTTATTGAGTGTATTAAAGCTGGTACAAGATATCCAATTGTTTTTCCACTTCCGGTACCAGCTTCAATCATACTGTGCTGATGAGTAGAAAATGCGTCCAACACTTCATTCATCATTTTTAGCTGCCCTGATCGTACATGATAGGTTGGTAATACTTTTGTAATGCTTTCCCGTCCATTCATAAAAATATTAAGTATGGTATCGGGCTCTAATTCAACGCTTTTCCCCTCAGGCTCTATCGTGTCATTTTGCTTTTTGATTGCAAGTGTACGAACAATTTCTACGTCAGGATTTCCTTGTTCCCTTAACGTTATAAGTTTCTTAGATAGTAATTCTTCAAGTATTTCCTCTGCATCACTTATAAAAGAGCCTGCCAGTTTTATTAGCTGTTGTAGAGTGATAATTGGTAAGTCATTTAACTTTTTAAAAATATGTAGTAATAATAAAGCTGTTGCTTCTGCATCACTATCAGCTCGATGTGGATTAACATGAAGCATATTAAATTCATCACTTAAATCGGATAATTTATAGCTTTTTTCAGTCGGGAAAGCCATTCTCGTTAATTCCACTGTATCTAGAATTGGCCCTGAAAAATAATAACCATAACTTTTAAACTCCTCTTGTAAAAAAGACAAATCAAAATAGACGTTATGAGCGACAAAAAAAGCATCCGTTAACATGTTATGTAGTTCTTCGGCAATTTCACCAAACGTAGGAGCATCTTCCACCATATGATTTGAAATTCCTGTTAGCTGTTCAATAAAAGGTGGTATTTCTTGCATAGGATTAACAAAGCTCATATATCGATCAACAATTTCCCCATTCTCAATTGTCACAGCAGCAACTTGAATGATTTTGTCCCCTTTTTTGGGTGAATTACCAGTTGTTTCTATATCGATCACAACATAACGTTGTTCTTTCATAAATAACACCTCAATTTATTTCAAAAACGAAAAACTGTTTTATTCATACTCTTTGCTGACTATTAGTTTACCCCAATACGTGTAAGTTTTAAATAACTTTACAATATACTAGGCTAATACCATTCATTTTTTCACACTATTCCGTAGAGTAAGATGTGTAT
The DNA here is from genome assembly GCF_048059995.1 of Metabacillus sp. YM-086. Taxonomy (NCBI): domain Bacteria; kingdom Bacillati; phylum Bacillota; class Bacilli; order Caryophanales; family Bacillaceae; genus Metabacillus; species Metabacillus sp. YM-086. Next base: position 44,761 of record NZ_JBLUOI010000023.1, read on the forward strand.
GTTACACTATTTACACTTTCCAAAAAGTATGAGTTACTGGAATCAATTTCAAAATGTATAATTTGTTACCAAAAAACGTATAAATTTCACATCTAATAATGTTTTTATCCGTGTACTGTTTATTAACATGTTCAAGGTGAGGAAAAATGTTCGTTTTTTGATTTAAGAGTCATAATTATGAAATTAACTCACTTAAAAGAAAATAAAAAAGACCTACTCTATAATGACTCCTCTCATGGAAAAGCGGAAAAATTGAAAGTCATTTTGAGTCAGGTCTTATTTGTTTTATTATAAAATTGTTGCAGCTGGTTCTTGACCTAAAATTTCTATAATTTTATTATTTTCATCCATAATAGCAATTTTTGGTTGGTGAGTAGATAATTTCTCTTCTTGTACCATTGTATAAGTAAGAATGATGACTACGTCTCCTTCTTGAACAAGCCTTGCAGCAGCACCATTTAAACATACAACCCCACTGCCTCTTTTACCCGGAATAATATAGGTCTCAAATCGTGCGCCGTTGTTATTATTAACAATTTGTACTTTTTCATTTGCAACCATACCGACAGCATCGATAATGTCTTCGTCTATAGTAATACTACCAACGTAATTCAAATTAGCCTCTGTTACACGAGCACGATGTATTTTAGCATTCAACATTGTACGAAACATTTGGCTCTCCCTCTTTTCATCTATATATCTTTATTTTTAACACTCTAACGAGCTATTTTTTCATGCAATTAAACTTCAATCGTTATATTATCAATTAGTCTTGCATTTGTAAACTTCACAGCGACAGCAAGGATGATCTTTCCATGAAGTACCTCAATTTCCTCTAATTTTGGATAGCTCAGAATTTCAACATAATCAATCGTTCCTGATGTATTGGTTGTAATGATGGCGGAAACAAGGTCTATTACTTTTTGTTTATTTCGTTCCCCAGTTAGGATGAAGTCTTTTGCTTGGCTTAAGCTTTTATATAAAGCTGTTGCTTCTTTTCTTTCACGATCATTTAAGTTAACATTTCGTGAGCTTTTTGCTAATCCGTCTTCTTCCCTTATTGTTGGAACTGCCACTAAATCCATTGGAAAATTAAATTCACTAATTAACCCGTCAATTACCGCTACTTGTTGGGCATCCTTCATTCCAAAATAAGCCCTGTCAGGTTGAACCATATTAAATAATTTCGTTAGGACTGTTGCAACTCCATCAAAGTGTCCTTTTCTTGATCTTCCACATAATACATCTATCCTTTTTTTAACAATGACTGTATATGCAGGTTCATCTGGATACATCTCATTCACAGGCGGAGTAAATATAAGATCAACCCCTGCCTGCTCTGCTAGTTTCTGATCTCTTTCTGCATTTCTTGGGTACGAATCAAAATCTTCATTTGGGCCAAATTGAAGAGGATTAACAAATATACTTAATACGACAACATCATTCTCTTTTCTTGCTTCTTCTAAAAGCTTTAAGTGACCTTCGTGTAGATAACCCATTGTTGGTACAAACCCGATTGTTAGGTTTTCTTGTTTAAATGAACGAATTTCTTTTCTTAGTTCCTGGATTGTACTAACAATGTTCATTTCTTTAATCCTCCATATAAGCTGTGTAGCTCTTCCTCCTTCATGTTAAAGGAGTGTTTCTCCTCTGGAAAGCTTCTACTTTTCACTTCTGCAACATATTGCGAAATTGCAGATATTGTTGTTTCTGCTATAGAGGCATACTGTTTTACAAATTTCGGAACATAACCTGAACCGTAACCTACTAAATCATGATAAACTAACACTTGACCGTCAGTTTGACGGCCTGCACCAATACCAATTGTTGGTATTGAAAGTAACCTTGTTATCTCAAGCGCTAACTGCTGTGGAACACATTCTAAAACTAGAGCTATTGCCCCTGCAGCTTGACATTTTTTAGCATCTTCAATTAGCTTTCGAGCTGCCCCTGCATCTTTTCCTTGAACTTTGTATCCACCTAAGACATTAACTGACTGAGGTGTCAACCCAAGATGAGCAACAACTGGTATTCCACCAAAAGTAAGCGCTTCAATTATAGGAGTAACACCATCTGCACCCTCCACCTTAACAGCATCTGCTCCACCTTCCTGCATAATTCTTACAGCGTTTTTTAAAGATTCGTCTTTAGAAAGGTGATAAGACATAAACGGCATATCTGTTACGACAAATGTGTTCTTTGCTCCTCGTTTTACTGCTTTCGTATGATGAATCATATCGTTAACAGTAACAGGTATTGTGGAGTCATACCCTAACACAACCATTCCTAATGAATCTCCAACAAGAATCATATCAACTCCGGCGATCTCGGCTTGTTTGGCACTTGGAAAATCGTAAGCCGTCAGCATTGTGATTGGTTCACTTTTTTCTTTCATTTTCATAAAATCTTGTCTTGTTTTCATAATTTCCCCTCCAGATTTAGCATGTAAATCCATTCTTGTATAGGAACAACATTGGATTTACTTATGATAAATGGGTAGTTCATAATGAGAAAAGCATGGTAGGAGAGAGAATGAATTATCCGATTTTAAATTTATCATGATTGTTTTACCTCAATCATTAAACATAAAAAATCCTTCTTATCGACAAAGATAGAAGGATTGTAGACTATTCGTTCGGTTTCATCCCTCTGTCCTAGTCCTTCTTGGATCAAGGCAGATAATTTTCAAAAAAATTTTATTTGACCTTATTATTACTATTTACATTAATAAAGGTCTTCAACAAACTTTTCTTTATCACAAGGTGTAGTTCATAAGATACTACCCAAAAAAAGTATAGCAGAAAATTTTACTAATTACTATCGTTATCTATCATAGCAAATCACACAGTTACCCATTATTTCAACTCAATATCAGCCGAATAAATTTCTTTAATACTTCCATCGCTAGTCTCAATTAGTAGAACGCCGTTATGATCAATACCAATTGCCTTTCCTTCTACTGATCCATTAATTGTTCTAGCCACCATTTTCTTATTCAAACTAATGGCATAGCCCTCCCACAACAGTTTAATTGGAAGAAAGCCCTGCGAAAGGTATAACGAATATAGCCCTTCAAATTTCAATAATATCGTTTGAATAAATAGAGCTCTTTCCCAATGCTTTCCTGTTTCAATTCCTATTGATGTGGCAATTTGCTGTAGTTCCTCAGGAAAGTCTTCAACCTTTTGATTCACATTAATACCCGTTCCAATAATTACGGAGTGAACTTGATCTGCCTCCGCTTGCAGCTCAGTTAAAATCCCCACAACCTTTTTCCCGTTAATTAATATATCATTAGGCCATTTAATATCCGGCTTAACTGGAGTTAGTTCTTCAATTGCTTGAACGATAGCTACAGCTGTTAAAAGAGTTAGTTGCGGGGTAGAATGAACAGGAATGTTTGGTCTAATAATCAAACTCATCCAAATACCTGTACCACTTGGAGAATACCATTCTCTAGCCATACGGCCTCTTCCATTTGTTTGTTGATCAGCAACAACAATAGTCCCTTCCGGAGCTCCATTACCTGCCAATGTTTGAGCAATCTTCTGTGTTGATGTAACAGTTTCTTCAAAATGAACGTGACGCCCTAATGTTTTTGTCTTTAATCCAATTTGAATTTCATTGCTACTTATTTTGTTCGGTTTTTTTGTAATGCGATATCCTAAGCGCCTTACAGCTTCTAACTCATATCCATCTTTTCTTAACTCTTCTATATGTTTCCAAACAGCTGTTCTTGAACAACCAATATATTCACTTATTTTTTGACCAGATACGAATTCTCCCTCTGCATTTGAAAAGGCTTCTAGTAATTTTGTTCGAAGTTCTGATTGCACTTTAATACCCACTCCTTTATTGCTGACCTTTCATTTTCTAATTTATCTAGTATAATTTCTTTTTCTATTTCTGAAATAAGTTTTGCTACCCAAGGACCTGGTTTCTTTTTCATGATTTTAATTAATTCATGTCCTGTAATATCTAATTGACTCTTATTATGAATAGGCAGCCTATGGAGTGAGTCTTTGACAGCATTAATATTTTCGTTTACCATATTCGGGTCATCTATAACAGAGCGAATACGTTCAACAGAAAGTGCACAGTCAGATCCAGCTTCATACAATAATAAGCTTGTCCATGATTTCTCTTGTTGAAGTAACATTAGAAATCTTATATTTTTTTCAACTATCTTGATCAGCTTAACCGGGAGTTTCCATTTTCTTAAGTATTTCTCTACTGAGGGAGGTTCGACCTTATATGTAATCATTGTCCATAAGTCTTCTCTTGTCGTAAGAAGGTCTAACTGAAAAGATGCTAAAATTTCTAACTGATGCTCTTTTTCAGCCATACCAGGCAAATAGTTATTCACCTGACAATCAATTAGTGTCTGAATGGCAGCTTTATAATAAGCACCTTGAAAAAGCTTTTCAATTTCTACTGTTTTTCTTTCTACTGAGATTGCATTTAATAGATGAACAAGCTCTTTTAAGGCTTCTTTTGTCTCTGGACATAAGGTGAACCCCAATTGACTAACAAAACGAACTGCTCTAAGCATTCGAAGTGCGTCTTCTGAAAATCTTTCTGACGGAGAATCAACGGTCATAATTACTTTTTCTTTTAAGTGCTGCCTTCCATCAAAATAGTCATAAATAGTGCCCTCAATATCCATTGCCATCGCGTTGATGGTAAAATCCCTGCGTCTTAAATCTTCTTTTAATGAAGATATAAATGAAACAGATTTTGGTCTACGAAAATCATCATAGCCTGTTTCAGCTCTATAAGTAGTGACCTCAAATGATTTATTATTATGTAGCACGATAATCGTTCCATGTTCTGCCCCAACATCAACCGTTTTAGAGAAAATTTGTTTGATTTCATCAGGTTTAGCTGAGGTTGCAATGTCAATATCTCCAATTTGTCTTTTTAGCAAGTAATCACGAACAGCTCCACCAACATAAAATGCCTCAAAGTCTGAGTTATGTAATTTTTCTAGTATGGGTTTTGCTTCATAAAATGGGGTCTCCACTTTTTACACCTTCATTTAATAGTTCATAGTAAATTGATTCGTATTGTGAAACAATCTTATCTGAATGAAATAATTGTGTGGCACTATTCTTTGCGTTTTCTGACATAGACTTATGTAGTTCACTATTTGATAAAAGATGTATAGCATGAAAAGCAACTGTATCAATGTCACCTACTTCACAGATGTATCCTGTTTCGCCTTCTTTAATCACTTCAGGAATTCCTCCAGCATTTGTTCCAATACTAGGAACACCACATGCCATTGCTTCAAGTAAAACCAAACCAAAGCTTTCCTTTTCAGAAAGTAATAAGATAAGATCACTAATTGAATATAAGTCTTCCAAGCTATCTTGTTTTCCCAAGAAAAGAACTTCTCCAGATAACCCCAATTCCCTCACTAGCCTACTTACAAAAGACATTTCTGGGCCATCACCAACAAGAAGAAGCTTTGCTTTTACTTTTCTTTGGATTTTCTGGAAAGAATAAATCACATCTTGAACACGCTTCACCTTTCTGAAGTTTGAAACATGAATAATGACTTTCTCTTCCTCTAGGATCCCATACTCTTCCTTTAGATAAGCGGCATCCTTCTTATAATAAACACGATCATCGATAAAGTTGTACACTGTTTCTATTTCTTTCTTAGGTTGAAGTAGTTCATAGGTTTGTTGAACGAGTGCATTAGATACAGCTGTCACTCTGTCTGATGACTCAATTCCAAAGCGAATCATATCTGCAAGCGATTGATCATAGCCTAATACAGTAATATCTGTACCATGAAGTGTAGTAACTATTTTCAAATCTTTTTTAACCATTTGCTTAGCTAGGTAAGCACAAATTGCATGTGGTATTGCATAATGCACATGTAATATATCGAGATCTTCACGGTTTGCAACTTCAGCCATTTTACTTGCCAGCGCTAAGTCGTATGGAGGGTATTTAAATACCGAATATTGATTTACTTCCACCTCGTGAAACGTGATATTGCAATACACCTTATTTAACCGAAATGGTAAGCTTGAGGTGATAAAGTGAATTTCATGACCTCTTTCAGCTAAGAGCTTTCCAAGCTCGGTAGCAACAACTCCAGAGCCTCCAACAGAAGGGTAACAAGTAATTCCTATTTTTAATTTTTGTTTCATTCGTTATCACCTATTAAATCCTTTGAAAGCAAGATTGGTTTTTTCGTCATAAATCCTTCTGCGTACATTACACCAACCTCTTTTCCATATAATCTTTCTCTACTTTCAACAGCTTCTATATAGCCATTTGTAAGGGGTGTTTCTGTTGAACCTTGAGCTTTTTCAAACTGACTGGAATATGCTTTTAAGCTTTCTATTTTTTGTTCAATTGTTTCTGATATGTTAATAACAAAATCTGGTTTATGAAATCCATTGATCATATAAAAATAGAGATTCTTTACTCGATGAGACGACTGTCCTAAAAGATCTTGATAATTTTTAATTCCCGCTGAAAAAACCGCCTCTTCAACTAGCCTGGAGCAATGTCCATGGTCCGGGTGACGATCATCAAAATATGGGGCAAAAACAACTTTTGGCTCATATTTTCTAATAATCGTTACAATCTCTTTAATAGAGGAATCCAGCATATATAAACCCCTATCAGGAAGTGACAACTGAATTCTCTCTGATAGTCCGATAATATCTCCAGCTCTTTTTGCTTCTTCTTGGCGAATGGCTACAGTACCATTGGAAGATAATTCTGCTTTAGTCAGATCACAGATTCCAATTTTTAAGCCAGCTTTGGCATACTTAGCAATTGTACCACCCATACCTATCTCGACATCATCAGGATGAGCACCAATTGCAAGAATATCTAGTCTATTACTCATTTTCTTCTCCCTATTCATATCTAAAGGAATGATTATTTTTCAAATCATTCCGGTTATTTGAATTACTTTTTATCATGAATGACATTACGCCATTGAAAATCCCCACGATCTAAACCTCGTACTAATATTTCGGCTGTCCCCATATTTGTTGCTAGTGGAATCGAATATACATCACAAAGACGAATTAGTGCTGTAATATCCGGCTCATGAGGTTGTGCAGTTAAAGGATCTCGAAAGAAAATAACCATATCCATTTCATTTTTTGCAATTAATGCACCAATTTCCTGATCTCCTCCAAGCGGACCAGACTGAAAACGGTGAATAGATAAACCAGTAGCCTCCTGAATGCGGAGGCCTGTAGTACCTGTTGCAAACAATTCATGATCTTTAAAAATCGGTTGATATGCCATAACAAATTGTACAAGATCTGTTTTCTTTTTATCGTGAGCAATTAGCGCAATTTTCATTTATATTTCCCCTTTTACTCAATAATATTTTCTAGTCCATACACTAGCAGATCGATTTTCATCACGTTTTCAACTGCTAATTTTACACCAGACATAAATGAAGCCCGATTATATGAGTCATGACGAATTTTCAGAGTTTGTCCGTCCCCTCCAAATAAAACCTCTTGATGGGCAATTAATCCTGGAAGACGAACGCTATGTAGACGAATACCATTTAAATTAGCTCCACGAGCTCCTGCAAGAATTTCCTTTTCATCTGGATGTCCTTGTTGCTTCTCCTGACGTACAGCTGAGATCATTTCTGCGGTTTTGATGCCTGTACCGGAAGGAGCATCTAACTTTTGATCATGATGTTGTTCAATAATCTCAACATCTTGAAAATATTTTGCCGCAATCTGTGAAAATTTCATCATCAAAATAGCTCCAATGGCAAAATTAGGAGCTATAATTGCACCTATCCCTTTTTCTTCTGTTAATTGTTGTAGTTCATTTAGATCATTTTCAGAAAAACCTGTCGTACCTACAACTGGTCTAACACCATTCTGTAATGCTTTTTTTGTATGTACTTTCCCAATCTCAGGTGTTGTCAAATCAATGAGTACATCGGGGTTTGTCTCAAAAAAGCATTTATCAATGTCTGTATAAATTGGTACATCAGCATTGAAACCTTCAAGCTCATTAAGTCTCATACCTTCATACTTATGGTCCACTACACCCACTAGCTGAAAATGTTCAGTTTCTTCAACAAGTTTTACAGCCTCGCTCCCCATTCTCCCACGAGCACCTGCAATAACAATTTTTATTTCTGACATATTTAAATCTCCTTTATTTTTCTTTTCTTGTCCATCGATTTTTATCTCTAGTATTGAATTTGTTCATCACCATATCATGAGCTTCTTCTAAATCTATATTTAATGAATTTGCTAGACAAATAAGAACAAACAAAACATCTCCGATTTCCTCTTCGATCTTTTTCTCTTCCTCGGTTGTCTTTTTAGGTTTTTCACCATAAGTATGGTTAATTTCCCTAGCAAGTTCACCTACTTCTTCTGTAATCCGAGCCATCATGGCCAATGGTGAAAAATATCCTTCTTTAAATTGACCAATGTAATCGTCAACATCCTTTTGAAGGACCTTCATTGTTTTATGTTCCATTTTATTCACCTCATCTTTACTATTCAATGTTAGCTAATACAAAATAAATTTACAATTATTTCGTCACGTTTTTATCAAAATTTGCACCTTGACATTCTATCAACTATAATATTAACGCTAAGAATGAATTATAGAGGTGAAACATGTTACATGATTTAAGATTAAAGAATATTATTTTTATACTAATTGGTTCGGGTATTTTTGGATTTGGTCTTGTTCATTTTAATATTCAAAACAATTTAGCAGAAGGTGGATTTACAGGGATTACACTTTTGCTTTACTTTCTATTTAATTTTGATCCATCCATTTCTAACTTAATTTTAAATATACCATTATTTATTATAGGTTGGCGTGTTTTAGGTAAAACATCTTTTATCTACACGGTTATCGGAACAGTCAGTTTGTCCGTTTTTTTATGGATTTTTCAACGCTTTCAAATTAATATGCCTTTAAATGACGATTTAACTCTTGCGGCCCTATTTGCTGGAGTTTCCCTTGGTATTGGTTTAGGTACGATATTTCGGTATGGAGGAACAACTGGTGGAGTAGATATCATTGCCAGATTAGCTCATCGTTATATAGGATGGAGTATGGGTAAAACAATGTTTTTATTTGACCTTTGTGTAATCACCATTTCCTGGATTGCTTATCTATCTTATAAGGAGGCAATGTACACACTTGTGGCTGTATTTGTAGGTGCACGTGTGATAGATTTTATGCAAGAAGGAGCATATGCTGCAAAAGGTGCTACAATTATCTCAAATTACCCTGACGAAATTTCTTCTAGAATTATGAAGGAAATGGATCGTGGGGTAACAATATTGAAAGGACAAGGTTCTTTCTCAAAGCAAGATCGAAATGTTCTTTATTGTGTTGTAGGCAAAAACGAAATTGTCCGATTAAAAAATGTTATTACTTCCGTTGATCCTCATGCCTTTGTCGCCGTAAGTGATGTTCATGATGTTTTAGGTGAAGGATTTACATTAGATGAAAATAAAAAGCCGATTTCAAGATAAAGCTAGATTTAATAGACAAGAAGAGCGTAGAAACTCCTACGCTCTTCTTTTTTTATTGCTTCTCTTTTTCACGTTTTGGTTGCTTCGCTTTCTCACCTCGGTACTTTTTCCAGCCAGAATATGATAGGGCTAATAAAATGACACTTCCTGTTGATATCATAACCCAAAGTAAGGACGGATCTGCTTCATCTTCTTTCACTCTATCAAAAATAGCTTTTAACTCTTCCTCCATTACAGTGAGTTGCTTCACCCTACTTGTAACTGGTATTTCATGAAATAACCGATCCTCAACTACCGATATATGGGCATCCATACGCTTAATTCGTTGAAAGTCTAGATCAACTTGGATGCTTGGATAAATTACCTCATACAGAGATAAGAACTCGTTAAAATCATGTTGAAATGACTCCTTATCACCTTGTTCAACATCACTTTTCATTTGTGAAAAAGTTTCCATGATTGATGTTTCCATTGAACCCCATAATGGTTGATGCTCTGAAACCATCGCATCAACTACTAAACGAAATTTGGTTAATGATCTGACTTTCTCAATCGTACTTACTTTTTCGTTTAACAATAGATCTTGAGCCGTTTTTTGTGTATTAGTTATGGTACGGTAATGGTCTAAAGAAATAACATTTCGATCAATAGGTATTTCTTCGAATTTAACAGTAAAATAATTAAGTAATTGGGCAGACTCTTCAAAGCGCTCTTGCTTAGCTAGTTGTAGGGCCGTATCGGAAATTTTATTTAAAGACTTCCAATCATATGTTTCCGCTGCAAATGCTGGTTTTATATGAAACAGCAACATACCAATAATAATAGTGAGTAATAATTTCTTCATCCTTGTCCCCCCTAGAACTTCTATTAAAAATCGTATGACAGTGTGGACAAGGATAGACCTATTTTTTACTTGTTTTTATAAACCCTAGTTATTGATTATTGCTAGTTTGATGATTTTTTTTGAGGACTCACCGCCATCCCCATGGACAACGAAGCGCCTAGAACGAAATCAACAGCCAACCTTCCTCAAACCAAAATAAAAAGACTCTAGACAAGCTCCGATGTTGTATCGAAGTTTGTCTACAGTCTTAGCTTGGCTATATGAGTATTACTCCTTACAATTGAAGTTTTCTTGAAGTTTTTCTTATAACAAAATAATAGCCTAGGAAAATAGAAATTAAACTTAGCCAGAATGTCATATAACCAATTTGATTGATATAATCCATTAACATGCTGTACCGTGGCATCATCCCAAACACATAGTCAATTACATCATTATGTAAAGTCCATATCGCGGCAACAATTAAGTGCCAAGCTTTAAAACGATAGTATGGAGCATAAAGTAAACCTTGAATTGCCATACCAAAGTGAGAAGCAATTAACATATATCCTTCCCACGGAAGTGAGCCATTTACTATCAGAACAAGAAGGTTCATAATAACAGCCCAAATACCATATTTAAATAATGTAACAATAGCCAAGGCTTCAATCAAGGGTAGATTTTTCTTCATTATAAAAGCTGCCACAACGATTAAAAAGAATAGGCTTGCTGTTGGACTATCCGGAACGAATATGTAGAAATGGGCAGGAGTATCTGCTAATTGATACCTATACCAATAATATCCATAAACTGTCCCGAAAAAATTAATAAGTACCATTATGAAAATAATCGGCTTTTGACCTAATAAATATTGAAACCATTTCATTTTCCACACACCAGACTTATTAGATTTCGATAGCTAGTATAGATCGTTTTTTAAATAATATAACACAATAAAGCTCTCAACAAAAAAAGCTGACATAAGTCAGCTTTTTTTATTTAGACGTAACACCAGAGATAAACTCTGACATAATTTTCAATTCTTCGTCAGTGCCTTTAAAGACCCCTGCAGGCATACTACCTTGACCATTTTTCGCAATGTCTGCAATTTTATCCGGTTCTAATCCGTTATCAACTAGAGCTTTACCTGCAGCTCCACCTTCTAGATTATCACCATGACATGAAATACAGCCTTGCTCTTGGTAAATAGCATATCCTTCAGATTCTTTATCAATGTCTGCTTCAGCTTTAATTTTCCCTTGTTCAGCTGCTGCTTCCCAGTCATGTGTAACAACAGATTCCCAAGTAAGGAAAAACGTTGCTGCAATACCAAGAATCATCATACCTACTGCAACAGGACGCTTTGCAGGACGACGCTCAGGACCACGATCTAAAAATGGTGCCAGCATTAATCCACCAAAAGCAAGTCCTGGAATAACAATTGCCCCAATAACTGTGTATGGACCAGATGCAAAAGAGTATTTTAATAATTGGTATAAGAATAAGAAGTACCAGTCTGGTAATGGAATATAACCTGAATCAGTAGGATCTGCAACACGCTCAAGTGGTGATGGATGCGCTACTGTTAAACATAAAAAACCGATTAAGAAAACAGCACCTACTAACCACTCCTTAAGAAGGAAGTTTGGCCAGAATGCCTCTGTTTTCCCAGGATATTCAGAATAATCCTTCGGAATGTTTGGTTTTCTCTCAGCTGAAATACGAGAGTCACCAACAAATTTCATACCTTTTCCGCGATGCATGATTTCCCCTCCTTACTAAGGTGGTTTCCCGTTAACGTTACAATAAGATTCTAATCAGTAAATCTTATAGAGGACCAGAAATACCTTGTTTACGTATCATTACAAAGTGTGCTGCCATTAAACCAAATAGAGCAGCCGGTAAGAAAAAGACGTGGATTGCAAAGAAACGAGTAAGTGTTTGAGCACCTACAATTTCCGGATGTCCAGAAAGCAATGTCTTAACCGTTGGTCCGATAAGTGGTACTGATTCTGCAATTTGCAGTGTAACTTTTGTTGCAAATAGAGCTTTCATATCCCAAGGTAATAAATAACCTGTTAAACCAAGACCAAGCATAACAAAGAAGATAAGTACGCCTACTACCCAGTTTAATTCACGTGGTTTTTTATAAGCACCTTGGAAAAAGACACGTAGTGTATGTAGGAACATCATAACGATAACAAGACTAGCTCCCCAGTGATGCATACCACGTACAATTTGTCCGAATGCTACTTCGTTTTGTAAATAGAATACAGATTCCCAGGCATTTTTAATATCCGGAACATAGTACATTGTTAGGAACATACCAGATAAAACTTGGATAACTGTAACAAAGAATGTTAATCCGCCGAAGCAATATACAAAGGCAGAAAAGTGGTGTGCAGGGTTTACGTGTTCAGGAACTTCATGGTCAGCAATATCGCGCCACATAGGCGTAATATCTAAACGTTCGTCAACCCAATCATAAATTTTGTTAAGCAATTGATTACGCCTCCCCTCGTGGTTTTGCTTTACCTAAGAATAAATAGCCATCTTTTACTTCAGATACGTAGACATCAAGTGGTGCAAGAGGCGGTGTTCCTGGAACATTTGTGCCGTCTTTTTCATATAGCCCGTAGTGACACGGACAGAAAAATTTGTTCGGATTTGAAGGATCATTGTTCCAACCGACAGTACAGCCTAAATGCTTACAGATTGGTGATAAAGCCGTAATTTTGTCACCTTCTTTAAAAACCCAAGCTGATTTTGTTTCTTCTGATTCGTACCAAGCATCTTTTTGTTTGATTTTAAAGTCAAAGCGTTGAGGTTCTTCCGTTATTTCGTCAACCTTTACAACTTGAACTAGGTCTGTTTCCTCTGCTGGTCGGAGCACAGGGTCAAGTGCGAAGCGAACCATTGGCATAAGCATACCTGCAGCCATGAAACCGCCTACACCAGTAAGCGTGTAGTTTAAGAATTGACGTCTAGAAACTCGATGTTTTTTCTCGCTCATCATTTTCCCCCCTCTATCTTAAGCTCTGTCCGGTACGGACATACGGAAATAACATATAAAACTAGGACATACTCATGATATATCAATCTTCTCATGAGGTCAATAAAATCCTGATTTCTAATCCTGGAAATGAAAAGGTTTTTATGATTTATTCCAAGATTGTAATAAAATGTTCAAAATTTGTTCGATTTGGTCTTGTAAGAGCTTCCTTTTTAACTGATCATCCATATGTTCCAACGGCATAGAAGGGAGCCAAATAAGTTGTCCATTTTGATCGGCCCCTCCGTTATCCTTTAATTTTTCATCGCTAGTTAGGAAAATGACATGTTTAAATTCCTTTTGTAACTCCTCTGCCCACTTCGATAAGTCATCAGCAACAGTAGATGCGTTTTGCAGATATGAAAAACTAGGAAAGAGAAACACTCTGCCTTTTAATTGTCTTTCTAATTCAGTACTAACAAGACTAATAAATTCTCCCTTAGATACGGTGTGTTTAAAATCTGAATCTACTGAAACTGATATTAAAGGAATAATGGCCGTATCAATATACTCTTTTGATTGATTATATAAATCTACATCACTTGAATTCCACTTCAATTCATTCAACTCCCTACAATATTCTTTTACTATGTACATATTATAATGCTTATATAATAAATTGTTAAATATTGAATTAGCTCAAGAAAAAAACCCTCTTCTAGAGAGGGCCTGTATTTGTACAAACTACTTGCTGTTTAATTGATTTAATTGATGAGTTAACTTTTGAAAGCTCTCTTTGTCTTGTCGATCCAAAGCCTCATCAATTAATTTTAGAAGCTTTTCTTTTTGAAAGCTCTGAATAGAATGTTCAAGAACTTTTTCTGCAATTTCCCGGTCTTTTTCATTTTCATTTAAATGCTCAGGCATATAAGGATTTGACTCAAGAACCGCTGCATATTGTGGTGATTGGTAAGAAGATCTGAAATTCAGCTGAATAAAAAGCTCTTCCTCTTTATTTAATCGAATATCATGAAACGATTTTTCTGCATCAGTTGTCATGACATTCTCTTTGTAAAAGCGAAATGGAACTTCTTCAACACAGTGAGTTGACATAATAATTCCTCTTGGACAATATTGAGCTTGCTCAACAAAATGTACTTTTTCCATAAGAGTGTCATGACTCATTAAATAATTTAAGATCCACACACATTCTCTTCTCTTTAGTTGATAATGGTTTAAAAACCACCTGATGAAGTCTTTCTTTTCATGGACAGATACAGGGGCCACCATACAATTCCCTCCTCTGCAGTTCAGATTATTCTTACTTTGATAATTCCACAAAATAAAAATAAAATCCTTCTCAATTCCATTAAAACTCATCTTCTAATTGTAGCAAAATCTCACCGTATTCGACATTTGAAGGATCTTGCTTTAACAATTCCTTAAAAATAATCTTCGCTTTTTCTCTTAAACCTTCTTCTAATAGGAAGTACCCATATTCCTGTAAAAAATCTCGTTGTTCCTTGAAAAAATTATATGCAAGTTGATAATGGTTTAATGCCTGTGTATACTCTTCTTTTTGATGGAAAGCTCGTGCTAAATTCCATTCAAACTGTGGGTCTTCTTCTCCATATCGTTTACTTTCATTTATAAGGTCAATTACATCATCATATCTTTCGTCTTGAAGAAAGATATGTGACAGTGTAATTGCAGCCTCAATATGTCCAGGATCGATAGCAAGAGATTCACGTAATAATCTCTCAGCCTCTTCCATTTGACCAGATTTTATGGCTACTTTTCCTCCATATAAGAAAAGATCTTTATTATACTCATCTACCTTTATTCCTTCTTGTACAGTTTCTAAGCTTTCTTGTAATAATTCTTCATGCTCATAAGCTTTCGCTAAGTATAAATATAAAGATGTATAATATGGATCGGCTTCTTTTAGTGCAAGGAATTGTTGAATAGCAGTTTTGTAAAAACCTCCTTGAAAAGCTGTAAAGCCATATCCAAAAAGAGTATCTGCATCTTCCTGTATGTCTATTGCTTCCTTATAATGCTCCATGGCATCCTCAAATTCCCCATTTGCGCTTAAACACTCTGCCAACCTTTGATGAATAATAACGCCCGAAACTGTATTATGTTCGTTTACAAGCATTTCGAAATAAGGAATTGCTTGCTTGTACTTGCCTTGATGAAAATAAAGTTCTCCAAGAGCAAAATCAAGAATAGGTTCCTGGGGTAATAACAGTTTAGCTTCTTTTAACTTTTGTTCACTTACTTCTGCTAGCCCTTGCATTTGATACAAGTCTGCCAGTAGAAGAAGTGCCTGTGGATATGACTCATTATCGTTCGTGATCGTGTTAAGTAAATCAATGGCTTCTTCTTCTTTTTCTAAATCTATTTTTAGTTCAGCTAAAAACAAGGTTACTTGTGTTTCCTCGGGATAAAGGAAATGAAGTTCTTCAACCATTTCATGTGCACGGTCGACAATCCCCCATTGATAATATTGATCAGCTAAATGCAGTTTTTCCTCATCATGCAGAGTAGGTGTTATATTTTCTAATAAGTTTAATCCTTCTTCAGTTTGACCCTTATTTACAAGATTTATTGCTTCGTTTAATACTTGGTTAAACATACATTTTCCTTTCTCTTCTAACAATGGTTTATTTATTTTATATACTCAATCTTTATCATACATCAAAAGGAAGCAGTTTGTGGTATAAAACGACCTGAGATCGGGATAAAACATTCTTCCCCGGTGCCAGGTTGGAAGGTGATGTCACCATTAACATTTATGATCTTGCCATGATGTGATGTAAATGCTGGAGAATTCAGTTCATGATTTAACATTGGCTTCCCATTAGGATGATCGTTCATTTCATCTAATAGATACAGATTATAATTGAGCTGTCCGCCTACGCGAATATCACCTTTCTCAGGATATACTCCCAATCTCATCAAAACATTCTTAGAAAGGGGCACCCCAGGCTCTAAACAGGTATCCGTGGATGAAAGGCGATTTTCTTTCATTTGTTTTGCCCATTCCTGCAACAGTTTTTGTTTTTTATAAGACGTTAATTCCTCATCCGCTATATAAGGGATAAGCGTTATTGGATTTGAAAACATAGCATCTCTTATCCAACCCCATGACTTTAAATCTAGCTTATCACCTTTACCCAGTTCAACAAAAATAATGGATATATTTTGTTGTTTACACTTTCTAATAAGTGATGGGGAAAGAGTTTTTAATGAAAGCTTAACTCCAATATAGTAATCGATTGGCGAGTTAATCATAAGATGCCTTCTTTGCTTTAATTTTGACAACAATTCCTTTTCATAATCAATATCTACCACTGTGAGAAGAGTTGTGCAGCCTTTTGCTAAGTACCGCATAAATGTACGTTTGAATTCTTTAAATGGAAGTAGTGAATGAAGAGAAAAATCCAGCATAACATAGCCAGGGGTTAACAAATAAGAACTTAAATCCATCCTTACAAACTTTATGTTATCCATAGAATGACGCATAAACTCAATTTTGTCTTGATTGATTAACAAAGATGTTTTTTCAATAGAATCGTTTTTCAACAACTTTACTTTGTCCATGATATAACACACGATAAGGCGTCCCTCCTTCCATCTCCTTAAGACAAGCTATGATAAAAAATAAGCATTTATTCACATTGTTTTAACTTGATGAAAACGCCTTAAAAGGATAGTAAGAAAGATTATAAACTAAAAAAAAGAGGAGGTTTCAACAGCTTGGTCTGAGGAGTACGGGCACCTCCACTAAAAACCTAAAAACCAATGTCAAATTTTTATTGAGCCAAAAAAAAGAGATTGCCTTTGTAATTAAAAGCAATCTCATTTCCTTATTTACTTAAACCAGTTAAATGATCAAAAAAGTTAGGATAAGAAACGTCGATTGACTCTGCATTTAATAGTTCAATCGGCTCTTCCGTTATACAAGACGCAATAGCAAGCATCATACCAATTCGGTGGTCACCATGACTTGAAACTGTTGCATTTCCCTGTAAGTTTGTTTTGCCAGTAATAATCATTCCATCGTCAGTAGCTTTTATTGTAGCTCCTATTTTTGTCAACTCACCTACAACTGTATCAATGCGATTTGTTTCTTTAACTTTAAGCTCACTTGCATCCTTAATAATCGTTTCTCCCTCAGCTTGAGTTGCTAACAAGGCGATAACAGGAATTTCGTCTATTAATTTTGGAATTAAATCACCACTAATGGTAGTTCCCTTTAGAGAAGATGTTTTTATTTTAATATCAGCTACAGGCTCAAACGTTTCTTCTGTGCTTGGAATGATTTCCATTGTAGCCCCCATCATTTCTAAAACATCTAGAACACCTGTTCTTGTAGGATTGATTCCAACGTTCTTCAAAAGAATTTCACTGTTCGGAACAATTGCACCAGCTACTAGGAAAAATGCCGCTGAAGAAATATCGCCTGGTACAAAAATATTCGTTGCTTGTAAAGTTTGTCCACCACGAACGGTTGCAGATCTTTCATCTTCCTTTACATCAACTCCGAAAGCTCGTAACATCCTTTCCGTATGATCTCTTGATTTATGTGGTTCAGTTACCGTTGTTTCTTCACCGTCTGTGTTTAATCCTGCTAAAAGAATGGCAGATTTAACTTGTGCACTCGCAACAGGAGACTCAAATTGAATACCTTTTAGGCTACCACCCCTAATTGAAATAGGAGTATATTGACCATTTTCTCTTCCATCAATGTTTGCACCCATCATTGAAAGAGGTTTTGTTACTCTCGACATTGGTCTTTTAGCAATTGATTCATCCCCTATAATACATGAATGAAACGGAGTCCCTGCTAAAATCCCCATCATTAATCTAGTTGTTGTTCCAGAGTTACCAACATCTAAAATATCAGATGGTTCTTGTAAACCATCCAGCCCCTTTCCTTCGACTGTAACAAGGTCTTTTGATACATCAATTGATACACCCATTTTCTTAAAACAAGAAACCGTACTTAGGCAATCTGCACCCATTAGAAAGTTTGTAATTTCGGTTTTTCCGTTAGCAATAGCTCCGAACATAACAGCTCGGTGTGAAATAGATTTATCACCTGGAATGTTAATTGAGCCAGTTAAACTAGTGACTTTTGATAATCTTTGAACTTCTGACATAATTCCACCTCTTCGATTATTAGAAAAACTATGACAACACCTTAGCTTTTTTAGCCCTGTCATCCATAAAAACTTGTAATTAAAGATCATACAGATAATATTTTTCTTAGATCCTACATAATAAATGTTTCATAAGCACAATACTTGTTAATACAGTCAATCGCTAGTTCACGATCTCGTTCTGTTTGAAAGCTTAACCTTAATACCCCATATATTTCTTCACGTGTTTCAATAATTCGTATATTCGTTAAACTGATCTTTTCTTTTGCCAAATATCCAGTTATCTCAGAAATAACCCCGGGATAATCAGGTACATCAACAAATAAATCATAAAATGACGGAATAGCTCCCTTTTGCTTCTCTGGTAGACCATCTCGATACTTCTTTGCATATTGAAAATATGAAAATAAATTATCAGCTTCCTCATTTGCAACAAACTCTTTTACACGCTCCATCTCTGAGATCCATTCATCAAATAGGTGTAATAAAGGTTCTTTATTATGGAGAAGAATATCACGCCACATCGAAGGACTACTTGAGGCAATTCTCGTTATATCTCGAAACCCTCCAGCAGCTAGCCTCTTAACAAGTGGAAATTGCTCTTCATGATTTTTAGCCTGATAAACAAGACTCGCAGCAACAATATGGGGAAAATGACTAATTACACCGGTAACTTCATCATGTTCATTTGGCGTCATCTCAATGAAATTAGCTTTCGTTCCTTCAAGAACACTTTTTAATAAATCAACATCGTTCTGGGTTACATATTGTGAAGGAGTTAATATGTAAAAAGCATTCTCGAACAAATGTGGTTTTGCTGCTAATATTCCTGATTTATGAGAGCCAGCCATAGGATGACCGCCGATAAACTTAATTTTTCCATTTAAATGCTGATTTGCACATTCAACAATTTTCACTTTGGTACTTCCGACATCAGTTACAATAACATCTTTCTTCAGTTGTTCTGATTTTAATTGCTCAATAATTTGAGTTGTTTGTTGAACAGGAGTTGAGAGAAATATCATATCAACCGATGATAGATCCGGGAAAAGCTTAGTGGCGATTTCATCAATGGCCCCAATCCTTTTCGCTAGATTAGCCTGATCTTCATTTATGTCAAAACCTAATATATGTATTGAAGGATCTTTTTGCTTAATTGATAATGCTATTGAGCCCCCAATTAATCCAAGACCTATTATATACACTTTTTTCACCATAAAATATCACCTTTTTGTCCTATCATAAATTGAGGCTATATATCATTACCTATGAAAGAAGGTACTAATAATATGAGGATCAAATCTATCATATAAATTAGTACCCTTAAGATAAAGTTTATTGAACAAATTCCCTTAACGCTTCAATAATTTCTTCGTTTTGTTGACGATCTCCAACAGTGATCCTTAGGTGGGTAGGAAACCCAAGAGCATTTCCGGACCTTACGATATATCCCTTTTTCAGTAATGCATTAAAAACTTCGTCAGAATCTCGATTAAAGTCAATTAAAATGAAGTTACCTTCAGAAGGATAATATGGAAGCTTTAGTTCCTCACAGAAACGGTAGAATTGCTGTAATCCTTCCTTATTTTTCCCCCTACATTCTTCCACAAACTCAGCATCATCTAAAGCTGCAATAGCGGCCACCTGAGCAACTCTGCTTGTATTAAAAGGTTCCCTAGCCGGCTCAATTTTTTGGATTAATTCTGCATTTGCAATGCCATAACCAATTCTTAAGGATGCTAAGCCATAAGCTTTTGAGAATGTACGTAAAATCATTAAGTTAGGATAGTCATTAATGAATTCAACAGTTTCTGGATAATCTTCTGCTAAAACATATTCATAGTAGGCTTCATCTACTACAACAAGCACATGTTTAGGCACTTTATTTAAGAAATTAAGTAAACTGTTTTTAGTAACATATGTACCTGTAGGGTTATTTGGTGTACAAACCCATACAACCGTTGTCTTTTCATCTATTTGCAGTAGCATATTTTCTAGATCATGATTACCATCTACTAATGGGACCTCACGGATTTCAGATCCTTCAATTACAGCATTATGCTTATATTGAGGGAATGTTGGTGTGGCCATTACAGTATTAGTATCTGGGCTTAATAGAGCTCTACAAATAATTTGAACAACTTCATCTGACCCATTCCCAAATATTAATTCTTGTTCTTTGACACCTACGTGAGCCGCTAGTTTTGTACGAAGTTCAGCACTATATCCATCTGGATAAATCGCAAGCTGATTTAATTCATCTACAATAGCTTGTTTAGCCTTAGGAGAACAACCATATGGGTTTTCATTAGAAGCAAGCTTCACAACTTTTGTTAAATTATATTCTTTTTTTACTTCTTCCATTGGTTTTCCTGGCTGATAAGGCTTAAGACTTAATAATTGTTCTTTTACACGCATAAATTACACCTCTTTTAAATAGAGGCTTCGTTAAACTTTAAGAATGAATACTAAATTTCTCTTGTATTTAAATCCATAAGTTTAACTTAGCCCTTAATAAGTAAACATTTCTAATGTTTATTATCATAAAGTTTCATTTCATCTAAAGCAATTAAAATTTTGCTTATCATTCCGAAACAAAGGTACGTGCAAAATTCTTAAATTCTTCTACAGCATCTCTTCGTGTATTCTCATCTATTAAAGAAGGTTGAAGTCGTTCAATTTCTCGAACTAAAGCACTACCAACAACAACTCCATCACACATATAAGCTAGCTGCTCTACCTGTTCCCTTGAGGAAACACCAAACCCTACAGCAACAGGAACTTTACTATGCTTTCTTACTTCCTCTAGAAAGGATGCAATAGAAT
>NZ_JBLUOI010000024.1:0-34934 GCF_048059995.1 Metabacillus sp. YM-086
AATTGAACATACCTTTTCGTTGAATAATTCATTACGGTATATTGCTAAAGAAGGTCGTCAAGTTTATCGATCTTTTATTCCAAGAGGATTCCGCTATATGTTGTTAACAATACGGAATTTCAACAAGCCTTGTAAAATCTTTCGGGTGAAGGTAGATGTTACCACCTTTCCAACTGGTCATGTAGGTGCTTTTAGCAGCTCGGATTATCAGCTAAATCAAATCTGGGAGATCTCTAAACATACGATTCGTATGTGTGCTCAAGATACAATTATTGATTGCCCAGCATATGAACAAGCATTATGGACTGGTGACTCTTATAACATATCGTTAATGAACTACTATACATTTGGTAACTATGATTTAGTTAAAAGATGTTTAAGGTTAATTTCCAAGTCTGTTTATCGTTCACCTTTACCAGAATCACATGTACCAAGTGGATGGCAAAATGTCTTAACTGCATGGTCGATTTTATGGATGATGGCATGTAAAGAATATTATCGATATAGCGGTGATTTGGAATTTATTAAAGAGGTTTATCCTGAACTAAAGTTAACAGTAGAACGTTTTAAGGAATTTATGAATGAAGATGGGTTAGTAGAAATTTCAGCTTGGAACATGTTGGACTGGGCTCCTATGGACACAGAGCATAAAATTGTTACACATCAAAACGCTCTTCTTGTTGATGCCTTAAAGCAAACAGCTTATTTAGCATCGATAATTGGAGAATATGAAGATGAAAAGGGCTTTTTAGCATTAGCTGAAAATCTTAAGGAAGCAATCAATACTCATCTATGGGATGAAGAAAACATGGTTTACGTTGATAGTATTCATGAAAATGGAACAAAATCAGAAGTTAGAAGTGTACAAACAAATTTAATTGCCTTTATTACAGGTTGTGCTGAGGGAGTTCGTAAGGAGTGTATAGAAAAATATCTAAAAAACCCTCCTGAAAACTTTGTGCAAATAAAAAGTCCTTTCGTTTTGTTTTTCTATTATCAAGCTTTGATGGACTTAGAACGTAACGACTTAGTTTTAGACAATATACAAAATAATTACGGTTTTATGTTAGAGCACGATGCTACTACTTGTTGGGAGGGCTGGGAGTTGATTGAAGGTGACTTTAGCAGAAGTCATTGTCATGCCTGGTCAGCAGCCCCTACTTATGTGTTTGGCGTGCTTTTTTTAGGAGTGAAACCTATTGAACCAGGATTTACAAAAGTAGAAATTTCTCCGAACCTGAACGGTTTAAAGTGGGTGAAAGGATCAGTCCCATTACCACAAGGAAAGATTAATATTTATTGTAAAGACTTGGGAGATTATATTGACTTGCAAATCACGCTTCCTGATGAGGTAGAAGCAAACATTAAACTACCAAACAAGAAAACTAAAGTTCTAGTAAATGGAAAACATAACGATCAAGTAGAAAATGGCTTTGTTCACTATCAGTCTAATTTAGTTAAATGTCATTAGTTTAGGGGGAGAGGTAAGATGAACGACATACAAGTGTTCAATTTAACATGTGAGTATCAAATAAATCCACTAGGATTAGACGTGAAAAAGCCACGTGTTAGTTGGAAAACTCATTCTGATAAACGAGGGACTTTGCAAATTGCTTACCAAATCCAAGTTTCTCAAACAGAAAATAATTTTCAAAATCCACTTTGGGATACAGGCTATACGGAAACAGATCAATCCATTCATATTGAATATGGAGGTCCTGACCTAGCTTCGTTTACAAGGTATTATTATCGTGTCAAAGTGTGGGATAACCACGGGCGTGAGTCAGAGTGGAGTGAAGTTGCATGGTGGGAAACAGCTCTTTTTGAATTAGAAGAGTGGAAAGCAAAATGGATAACGCCTAATCCTGAAGAAATTGACCCTGCAACTAAAGCTGCTTTTCTATTAAGAAAAGAATTTCTATTAAAAGATAACATTACCTCTGCACGTATTTATGCAACAGGTGTTGGTCTATATGAGATCTCGATAAATGGAGAAAGAGTTGGTAATGACCTACTAACTCCAGGATGGACTAGTTACAGTAAACGTATTCAATATCAAACATATGATGTGACGTCTCAGTTAAAAGGACAATCAAACGCAGTAGGAATAATGGTGGCTGATGGTTGGTTTAAAGGAAATCTTGCATGGGAAGGTAAGAGAAATTTATATGGTGAAAAACGAGGAGTATTACTTCAATTATTAGTCAGATATCAAGATGGGACGGAAGAAGTTATTGTAACTGATGAATCTTGGAAAACCTCAACTGGACCGATCCTTTATTCTGAAATATATCATGGGGAAACATATGATGCACGCCTTGAACAGGGTGGATGGAGCGAGCCCTCCTTTTATGATGCAAAATGGAAACATGTAATTGTTCATGATATTCCTTTAACAAAGTTGGTTGCTCAAGAAAACAATCCAACACGTGTAACAGAAACAATTAAACCTCAGTCTGTATTTGTTACTCCGGCAGGTGATACGGTTTTAGATATGGGGCAAAACATGGTTGGAAGAATGAGATTTACTGTAGATGCAAAGGCAGGCACTAAGATTATTTTAAATCATGCAGAAATACTTGATAATGATGGTAACATCTATTTTGGAAACCTTAGAACAGCAAAACAAAAAGTAGAGTATATAACTAAGGGTGAGGGACCTGAAACATATGCACCATATTTTACGTTTCAAGGTTTCCGCTATGTTAAAGTAGAAGGCTATCCGGATCAAGAAAATGGTCTTTCATTAGATCATTTTCTTGGAGAAGTCATTCATTCAGATATGCTGCCAACAGGTGAATTTGAATGCTCCAATCCAATGGTCAATCAACTTCAAAAAAATATTCAGTGGGGACAACGTGGTAATTTTGTAGATGTACCAACTGATTGTCCGCAACGTGATGAGCGTTTGGGATGGACTGGAGATGCTCAGGTTTTCATTCGTACTGCATTATTTAATTACCACGGAGGACCATTTTTTACAAAGTGGCTTCGTGATTTAGAAGCAGACCAGTTACCAGATGGAGGAGTTCCTTTTGTTATTCCAAATGTAATCGATGGCCATTCCTCTGCAGCATGGGGAGATGCAGCTGTTATTTGCCCTTGGACAGTTTACCTAAGTTATGGAGATAAGAGAATTCTAGAGGAGCAGTATACAAGTATGAAAGCTTGGGTGGAATACATCCGTTCTCAAGGTGATAATGAATTCGCTTGGAACACAGGATTTCATTTTGGAGACTGGCTTGCCTTAGATGCGAAAGAGGATAGCTACTTTGGTGCAACTCCAAATGAATTAGTTGCAACGGCTTTTTATGCTTACTCAACTCAACTTTTACGTGATACTGCAAATGTTTTAAATAATGCGGAAGATGTTAAAGAGTATACAGACTTATTGAATCAAATTAAGAAACATTACAGAGATGAGTTTATAACACCATTAGGTAGGTTAGCTGTTTCAACACAAACAGCTCATGTCCTTACATTAATGTTTGACCTTGTTGTAGATAAGGTTAAAGAACGAGTAGCAAAAGATTTAAATGAGATGATTTTAGAAAATGACTATCATCTTCAGACAGGATTTGTGGGTACACCATATTTGAATTTAACTCTTTCCGATAATGGGTATCATGAAACAGCAATGAAGCTACTTCTTCAAGAGTCTTATCCATCATGGCTATATCCTGTTACTAAAGGAGCAACAACCATCTGGGAGCATTGGGATGGATTGAAAGAAGATGGATCATTCTGGAGCGATGATATGAACTCTTTCAATCATTATGCATATGGAGCAATTGGAGATTGGATGTACCGAGTCGTTGCAGGACTAAATATGGATGAGTCAGAACCAGCTTATAAAAAGATTCTCATTCAACCGGAAATTGGTGGAAGAGAAATGACGTACGCACGTGCCTCACATAATTCAATGTATGGACAGATTGTATCCGCATGGAATATAACACATGAGCAAATTCGAATTGAAGTGGAGATTCCTGTTAATACAACTGCACATATATTCTTGCCAAATGCAAAGATAGAGGATGTAGTAGAAAGCGACATTACTCTAAAAGAAGCAACAGGAATAATTAACTTATTACAAAAGGAAAATGGTGTATCTATTGTGGTAGGTTCGGGTTCATATCATTTCATGTATACAAATGAAAGAGGCCTTAAACAGATCTATTCAGATGATTCAAGAATAATAGATTTGCTAGCAGGAGAAGAAACAAAAGAAATACTAGAAGCTTTTGTGCCAGGAATATCAAACCCTAATGGTGTTTTAGCTTCATTAAGAATACAGCCAATTAAAAAATTGCTAGATCACCCTATGGCGAAGGTAAATCGAGAAAAACTTAATAAGTTGATTGGTAAGTTAAATTCAATAGAGTTTGAATTAGATACAGTAAAACAATAAAAAGATAAACTTTTTCAATTCATTTTCTTGCAATAAACAACTAGAGGAATCATTCAACTAAGTTAAATCTTCAATGTATATGATATATAGATCTCTATTAAAGGAAGCACTATGTATCTTTAAAAAGATTTTTTCTTATTGGATTTCCTCTTTTTTATATTGAAAAGCAACAAGTTTATAACGATGAATAGCAACTAAATGGCGCATGAAATTGTATAATAAAATTTCTGAATATTTAGTTATTTATACAACAAACATTACTTTTAGGGGGTGAGGCTTATACATAATATTTTAAATTCAAGTTGAAAAGCTTGTAATAAAGGGTTTGGAATTTTTATTATCGACGCAAAGGAAGGGGAGACTTTTATTGAGAAAGATTAAGAGATTAGGTAAAACATTTGCAGCTGCTTTAGTAGGTTTAACAGTTATTACATCTAGCTTTAGTCCTGTAAGTGAGGCAGCACAAAGTAATGGAAAGGGGAAGAAAGACCCGATAGTTTTCAAAACACAGGTAGGTGGTGTTTTTGAGGGTATGCCATTATTTGATGGAAATCCTAAACACTTAGATGCCTATGTTGATAAGTATTTTGAATACACTGGTCTTGAAGGTCCTGCTGTATATGCTACAGGATCGCGGAATCATTACACCCTGCAGCAAGGAGAAAATAAAGGGAAGGTAATTCCGGGTGCTTTGTCAGCAGCTAACGATGGTCAGGGAGTTTCAACTGATTTTCCTGCCCTTGTAGGTATGGGGCAAACTTGGAATAAGCAACTAGTCTCAGATATAGGGAAAGTAATAGGAAATGAAAAAATTAGTACGCTAAAAGTTAAGCAAGGTGAGTCTAATCTCCATCCAGCTGGTTGGGGGGATGATCCTAATGCTTCCAAAACTGTAGCATTTACTGTTATAAGTGATCTTCGTATTAATCCACTAACTGGTAGATTTGACGAAGGATTTACAGAAGATCCTTATTTGGGATCAATTATGGTTGATAATATGGCTGCAGGACTAGGAGGCACCGATCAGCCTGAAAGTGATGACGGTTTTTGGATGCGTGCTGCAGTGGGAGGTAGACACTTCTCTGTTTATCATTCACAATGGTTCCGTCAGAATGCTGAAAATAGTGCGAGTGCAAGATCTATTTATGAGTATCATACAAAAAGTTCATTGGAAGCGCTTAAAACAGGTTCCTTATCAGGAGTCATGACATCTTTTGGAGCTACAAACGGGATTCCGAATATTATGTCTCCATATCAAACTTATGCAAATAATATTTCAAAATATGGAGTTTATAGTTCACCTGACTTTAACGCAGATGCCCGTGTGTTTGAAGAAGGTTCCTTTGGGAATGGGTATGACATGAAGTATGCTAAAGATAGAACTCATGCTACTGTTTTAATGCTATTAGCAGATGCGAACGCTGGAAGACCGATGCCATCAGTGGATTTTGCAAAAACGGATGTACTAGCATTAGTTGATGCTGTGGAAAAAGGCTTGTATGGTATTACAAAAGAAGATTTAATTGATGCTGCTCGTCCACATGTGAATCAAATGGTTCGTGTTGGAATTTTTAATGAAGTAGATGAGAATGGAATCCCTAAATACTATCCATTTGCTGATGATGCTGGAGATGTAGCTGAGAGTAAATCAAATTATAGTACACCTGAACATCAAGAGATTGCCAAGAAAGCGGCAGAAGAAAGTATTGTACTATTAAAAAATGATGGAGTATTACCATTAGATAAAAATAAAAAAGCAGCTATTTCTGGAATTTATGCTGATGCACGATTTAAGACAACTTATTCTGTTGCAGTAACTCCAGATATAGAAAACTCTGGTCTATCACCGTTATCGGCAATACTTAAAGAGGTCGGAAAAAAGAAAGTTTCCTATCATACTGGAAACCCAGTGATTGGTTTAACATCTAAGTTGAACGATAAGGCTGTTTCTGTGGGTGAAGCTACCGACGGTGGACAGTTATTTACAACAAATGTTGAATTAAGTGCTGAAAACAATGCTCAATTATTTGAAGTATATGACTGGGGACAAGAAGGTCAGAGTTTGCTGTCGCTCTATAATAATCGATGGGTCACTTCCCCTGATAAAGGGAATCTTGCAATTGGAAACACAGATGATACGATATTGAATCTCACAAGCAATGACTGGGATGGACATCAAATTGAATCAGGAGATACAAGTACAATTCCACCTAGATTAAGATTTGAAGATAATAAGGATGAGACAGTTTCCATTGTAACAAATGGTTATTTAGCTGGTTTCGGTGGTTCTTTTGTTAACTGGTATTATGCAAATGGCCGTTTTGTTTCTACAACCGAAGCTGGAAAACTAGAAACTACATCTAATACACTTACAAATGCAGAAAATGCAAGCAATCGTGGTAAGAATGTGAAATTTGACAAAACAATTGTTAAGGGAGTAGGAGAAGATGCAGCAGCACGTGCAACAGAGGATGATTATGCAGTTGTGTTTGTCGGTGCAATCCCTAGACATAGTGCTGGAGAAGGTAACGACCGTTCAAGCTTAGATATGGGGAAAAATGATTATGAATTAGTTGAAAAGGTATCAGCTGCTTTTGCTGCACAAGGTAAAAAGACAGTTGTTGTCGTGAAATCTAGCTTCCCGGTTGGAATAGAAGAAATAGAAAAAAATCCAAATGTTTCAGCTATTGTGTATCAACCATATGCTGGTCAATATGATTCTCATGCATTAGCAGATGTTTTATATGGTGACTCTACACCAACAGGACGTTTATCGTCTACATGGTACAAAGACTTATCAGCATTCCAAACACTTGATAAATATTCAATTCCAGAAGGTCAAAATGCAGTAAAACTTGAGGATGTTGATCCCCGTTTTAAGGTGGATATGACAAATGCAGATCCAATTGAGTCCAATTTAACTTATATGTATACTGATGCAGCTGTTACTTATGAATTTGGCTATGGGCTTTCTTATAGTGAATTCAAATATAGCGACCTTAAGGTTCCAAATACAGCTAACGATAAAAAACCGTTTAATGTGTCAGTAAATGTGAAAAATACAGGTAAAGTGGAAACATCTGAAGTTGTCCAACTTTATATTAAGAATAATGATTCAGCATATGGTGAATCGGCCCCTAAGAAACAACTTGTAGGATTTGAAAAAGTCCAAATTGCTCCAGGAGAAACAAAGAAAGTTACACTTACGGTTGACCCTGAGACGTTCAATGTGTGGGATGTTAATAAAGGTGATTTCATAGTTGAGGATGGCCAATATACCCTAATGGTTGGTACCTCTTCAGAAGAAATTAAGGAAGAAAAAACAATCAAGGTAAATGGTCAATCTATTAAACCTTTAAAGGAAAAGTCAATTAATGTATTTGATCATAGTTTTGCTTCAAATGAAGTAATATACCAAGAAGTTTCGAAGGCAAGAACGGTAAGTAATCTAAAAGACGAAAAAATCGTTGGTGGTTACCATGCTGTAAGATCTAAACAAGAAGGATCATGGGTAGCGCTACCAAAAGTCAACATTTCAAATGCAAGAAAAGTAACTGCAAGAGTGGCTACAAATGTGAAAGGAGGTAAAATTTCATTACATGTAGGTTCTCCTGAAGGTAAAGAGATAGCAGTTCTTGAAGTGCCTAAAACACAACCAACCTCTTATAAAGTTAAAAATACAGAGGTTGAAGTGAATGAACTTGGATATGTAAATGTGACAGCTAATTTGAAAAAACGTGTTAAGGGTAACAATGATCTCTATGTTGTATTCCATGATGCAGATTTAAGAATTGATAGTTTAACTTGGTCTAAATAAGGTAAGTATTTAACGGAGTATAAAACAATTAAAAGTAAATAATATTGCAATAATTTAAAGGTGTGTTGAAGGGAAGAAATTCCCTTTGACACACCTTTTCCTTTTTGGAAGAAACATTCAATTTACAGAAGGAGAAGTTTTTTGATGTATTGATAAAGTTTCTTATACTCAACATATATTCAGCAGGATAGCTAAAAAAATTCTTTGATTCAAGCAATCATACACTTGCTTTTGTTATATAAATCCGTGAAAACGGTCGCTAAAATAGAATGATAAATCTTTATTATTTGATCAAGTTTTAAAAAATTGGAGGAATCAAATGAATGTATAAAACTATCAAAATACATGAAAGAAAAAAGGGGTTAAAAAACATGAATTTTTTTAGAAATATGAAAATCTCAAATAAAATAAGAGTAATTATTATGCTAGGTATAGTTTCTTTGTTATTAATTGGGTATTTAGGAATTACCAACACGATTAGTTTGTCTAAACAAAGCGAAGAAATGTATAATGAGCAACTGGAGTCAATAAGCATACTTGGAAAAATTAAAGCAAGCAATAGATTAATTGACTCACTGACCTTTCAAATTATGGCTGAACAAAGTGAAAAAATGAAGAATCAACTTATTCAATTTCAAAACGAAGAAGTTAATACGAACTCTAATCATATAGCAGATTTAAAGAAAACCAATCTATTAAAAGAAGAAGAGGAACTTTTAAAAAAATATTTAGGAAATAGTACGATTCTTGCTCAAGCAAGAAAGAGTGCTATTGAAGGTTTAAAAGAAGGCATAAGTATAGAGGAAAAAAGGGAATTAATAATTGCTAATGAAATTATTGTGGACCAATTGATTAGTAATAAGGAGAAAGCTGCAGGGGCAACGAATAGAGCAAATAATGAAAAAAGTAAAAATATACTTTACACTATGGCAATCATAATAATTATCACGATTAGCTGTCTATTATTATGTGGTATGTACATCAGCAAACTTATTACTAAACCTTTATATGATATAAAACAGTTATTGGGAAGAGCAGAAAAAGGAGACTTTAGTGTTTCAGGTTCTTATCATTCTAAAGATGAACTTGGTGATCTAACATTGTCTTTTAATCAAATGCAAGTAGGGCTGAGGAAAATGCTAATAACAGTTGGTAAAGCATCAAGTAGAGTAATTTCAACATCAGAAGAATTGAGGATCTGTGCTGAACAAAACTCAAAAGCTAGTGAACATATCTCCGCCTCAATTGAACAACTTTCTTCAGGTGCAGAACGACAAGCGATGACAATAAAAAATAATTCTAATAATCTTGAAGAAATCGTGAAGTTTACCGAAAATATATCGAAAAATGCACACCATGCATCGAATACGGCAAAACAAACTTCTGAATTAACAAAAGGTGGAATAGAAACTGTTCATATGATGACTGGTCAAATGAATTGTATTCACCATAATGTTCAGAGTCTAGCTGATGCAATAAAAGGGCTTAGTAATCGATCAAGTCAAATCGGGAAGATTAATAGTGTTATTACATCTATTGCAGAGCAAACCAACTTATTAGCGTTAAATGCTGCAATCGAGGCTGCACGTGCTGGCGAAGCTGGAAAGGGCTTTGCTGTTGTTGCAGATGAAGTACGAAAATTAGCTGAGGAATCTGGAAAATCTGCTAAACAAATTAATGGGTTGATTACAACCATACAAATAGACACAGAGAATATAATTTCCTATATGGATAAAGCAATGAGTGATGTAAATATTGGCACTGACGTTGTGTCTGAAGCTGGTCGGACATTTAATGATATTCAGCAATCAATAATTAATTTAGAATTAAATGTTACAGAGGTAGCTGAGTCTATCAAACAATTAGAAACAAATACAGACACAATTCAATATACAATGGAGGATGTGTATGGAATTGCAGAAAGAGCATCCCAAGGATCAAAGAATGTAGCGGCTACTAGCCAAGAACAGCTTGCTTCGACGGAGGAAATTACAGCTTCTGCAAACAGTTTAGCAAATATGTCCGAAGAATTACAATCATTATTATTGCAGTTTAAATTTAGTATAACGAAGATTTCATAGAGTTTGGAATATCGAATAAATAAATAAATCTTTGATTCGAGCAAAAATTCGCTTTCATTTTAACATTACTTATCGTGAAAGCGATTGCTAAAATGTGATTAACATAAGAAATTAGTAATGAATCTAGTAAGTATTTTGGGGTGCGGTTTTTGAAAGTAACATAGCTTATAAATGAAACCGCTACAATTTGTGCAATCAACAAGTAAGGAAGTGAAATATTATGCAGACAGCAAGAGATTACAATTTGTATTATGAAAAAACTCAAAAAACTGAGTTGAAAATGAGAGAAACTGCTTCATATATTGGCGGCGGACTAGGGAATTCACTCCTGTCAGGTCTGATCAATGTTTACCTGATGATTTATGCTACAGATGTTTTTGGAATATCAGCTTTAGCGGTAGGTTCAATCTTTTTTATTGCAAAAATTGTTGATGCGATTTCGGATCCAATTGCAGGAATTATTGTGGATCGAACAAGAACACGATACGGTAAATTCAGACCTTACTTAATCGTAAGTAGTATTGTTTGGGTTGTTTTAACAATCCTTCTCTTCAATGGTCCAGATCTTTCTGATTCAGGGAAATTCACATACTTACTAGCATTCTATATCTTATGGGGACTAGCATTTACCTTTTTCGATGTACCTTATTGGAGTTTCTCAACAGTAATGACTCAAGATGAAACAAAGCGAACTAGACTAGTTTCAATTGCTCGAGTGTCAACACTTGTAGGATTAATTCTTTTAATGCTAGTAGGTGGGCCAATGGTTGCTTATATAGATGGAATTGATCCAGGAAGAGGTTATTCTAATCTAGCCATTGTTGCATCTGTTATAGCACTAATCTTTATGCTGATTATGGCCTTTACGTGTAAGGAAAGGGTAAAATCTAGTAGTGAAACAATTAGTTTAAAGCAAACTTTATCTTATTTAAAAATGAATAGACCTTTACAGCTAACCCTTTTAACTGCTTTCTTAGGATTATCAATGCCAATTTCTCAATCACTTTCGGTCTATTTTGCTGTTAATAACTTAGGTAGTATTTCATATATGGCGATGTTAAATGTACCTGCTTTAGCAGTTGTCTTTTTTATTCCGATTATCGTGCCAGCTTTAACAAAGCGATTTGAAAAAAAATATATCTTTCTAGCTTGCTCAATTGCAAATGCTTTGGTTCTTTTAAGTTTATTCTTAATTGGCTATAACAATTTAACACTTGTTTTTATTCTAAATGGTATCACCTTACTATTCGCGTTAATTAACTCAACAATCGTTTCATTGTTAATTACAGATTCAATTGACTTTGGGGAATGGAAAACTGGAAATCGTTTTGAAGCTATTTCCTTCGCAGTACAATCATTTACAAGTAAGTGTCAAGGAGCAATAACAGGTTTAGTAGTTGGTTTCATTTTAACCTTTATTGGATATCAAGCTGCTTCACAAAGTCAAACTGCGGAGACAGTTAATGGAATATTTACTGGATTTACGCTAGCTCCCGCTGTAATTGGTATCATTGCAGCCATTCCAATTCTTTTCATTAAGTTTTCTGGTAAAGTTCGAGAAGAGGCAATTGAGGAAATAAAACAAAGACGACAAGTCTAAATACAATAACCTACTCGTAGAGACTATTATCCGGAGTAGGTTATTTTGTAGTTATTCGAATTACTGAAAAAGTTTAAGTCAGTATAAGATTCTTTGGGGATCTGAAGATTGCAAAGACTTTTTAAGTATTTCCTAGAAATGGAGTATTATTTAGTGAAGGTAAATAATTTGTGAAGAGGGTTGAGCTAAAGTTCCCTCTTATTCTAATTAATCAACTAGTAAATCTACGGCAATAAACTCCAAAAGCGCCCTCACCGCATACGACTGATATCGATCTTTTTTTGTAATAATCCCAAGCTCCCACATTGGTGGAGAGGTTAAGGGGATCATCATAATAGCCTGTTGATCCATTTTTTCATAAATTGATTTTGGTAGAAGCGTAATTCCTAATTCAGCTCCAACGAGTTCTGTGATTAAGTCCCATTGAGAGCTTTCATAAACGATATTGGGATGAAAACCTGCTTCCTTGCAATGGTTAATAATGAGCTCATGTAATGCAAATTCTCTATTAAATAAAATAAAGTTTTCTTCGGCTAATTGGTGAAGTTTAACCTCATTTGAGTTTGCCAATGTGTGAGATTGGTTGGTATAAAGCATAAATTCTTCATTAATAAACGGAGTGATATTGAACTTACTATCGTCTGTTGGTAAGACGATCATTCCCACATCAACTTGTCCTTCATCTACTAAGTGTTCAATTCTTTTTGCGCCAAGTTCAATTAATTCTAAAGAAACCTCAGGATAAAGCTCTCTGAATTTCTTTGCAATAGTAGGAAAGAAAAGAGTTCCGATTAAAGGAGGAATTCCTATTTTAATTTCTCCAGTTGGGAGATTCATTAAATCATCTAATAATCTAGATAGTTCGTCTGTGCTTCCTAAGATTTTAATAGCTTGTTTATAAACAATTTCCCCAGCATCAGTTAGACTCAACTTACGAGTTGACCGTTCAAATAATTCTACCTTTAGTTCTGACTCCAGTTTTTTAATGGATTTACTTAAGGTAGGCTGTGAAATATAAGTGTTTACCGCTGCTTTTGTAAAGCTTCCGTAGTTAGCAACTTCTGTAAAATAACGAAGATCTTTTAATTCCAAGCTCATCACCTTTTATTCTTATTTGTAATAAATTTTATAACTATTATTCATTTTACTCATAAGTGAGATTGCTGTAAATTAATAAGTAAATATATAACAAAGCTTCAGAATAAACTCTTATTAAGGGAGGAACTTGAAGATGAGTCAAGATGAGGTTGTGATTGTAAGCGCTTTACGGACGCCGATAGGACAGTTTGGCGGTAGCTTGAAAAATATAAGTGCTGTTCAATTAGGTGCAATTGTTATCAAAGCGGTGATGGAGAGAACTGATATTAATGGAGATATGATAGATGAAGTGATCATGGGGAATGTGCTTCAAGCCGGACTTGGTCAAAATCCAGCTAGGCAAGCAGCGATAGAAGCAGGTTTGCCACAACATGTTTCTAGTTTCACGATTAATAAAGTGTGTGGCTCTGGATTAAAGGCTGTTCACTTAGCTTCACAAGCAATCTTAACGGGTGACGCCGAAATCATTATTGCTGGTGGAATGGAAAATATGAGCCAAGCGCCTTATATTACCATGGGAGCAAGAGAAGGGTATAAAATGGGTGATCAAAAGCTTATAGACAGCATGATTCATGACGGACTTTGGTGTGCATTTAACGATTATCATATGGGAATTACAGCAGAAAATATTTGTGATGAATACGAATTATCACGTCAGGAACAGGATGAATTTGCGGCATGGAGTCAGGAAAAAGCAGAAAAGGCTTTGAAAGAAGGAAAATTTAAAGATGAAATCGTGCCGGTTACGATCCCGCAACGCAAAGGGGAACCCCTTCTATTTGATAAGGATGAATATGTTAAGCCTGGGACAACTGTTGAAAAGCTGGAGAAGTTAAGACCTGCATTTAAAAAGGATGGCAGAGTAACAGCTGGTAATGCTTCAGGAATTAATGATGGTGCGGCTGCAGTTCTAATGATGAGTGCGCGCAAGGCTGAAGAGCTTGGTATAAAGCCTTTAGCAGCGATTAAAGCAAATGCGAGCGCTACTGTTGATCCAAGTATTATGGGAATTGGTCCAGTTCCGGCAACAAAGAAAGCATTGGAGAAAGCTAGATTAAGTGTTGAAGATTTAGATCTTATTGAAGCGAATGAAGCCTTTGCAGCACAATCGTTAGCAGTAGGAAAAGATCTTCAATTTTCAAAAGATAAATTAAATGTAAATGGAGGAGCCATTGCATTAGGGCATCCAATTGGAGCAAGTGGAACAAGAGTATTAACTACACTTATTCACGAATTGAAGCGTCGCAATGCTAGATATGGATTAGCAACATTATGTATCGGTGGCGGTCAAGGAGTTTCAACGATTATTGAAGCCTATTAAGAGAGAGGGGTATGGAAGATGAAGAAAATATTTACAAGCTTTGAAGAAGCTGTAGCAGAAATTAAGGACGGCATGACATTAATGGTCGGTGGTTTTGGATTAGTTGGAATTCCTGAAAATCTTATTAAAGCTCTTCGTGATAAGAATATAAAAGATTTAACGGTAATTTCAAATAACTGTGGTGTAGATGATTGGGGACTAGGTTTACTACTAAATAATAAACAAATTAAAAAGATGGTATCTTCTTATGTTGGAGAAAATAAAGAGTTTGAAAGACAAGTATTAAGTGGTGAATTAGAAGTTCAACTTACCCCTCAAGGATCGTTAGCAGAGAAAATTCGTGCAGGCGGAGCAGGAATCCCAGCATTCTATACTCCAGCTGGTGTAGGAACACCAATTGCAGAAGGAAGAGAAACGAGAGAATTTAATGGGAAAGAATATTTATTAGAAGAGGCTCTTACTGCAGACTTCAGTTTAATAAAAGCTTGGAAAGCTGATAAATTAGGAAATGTTATTTACCGAAAAACAGCACAAAACTTTAACCCAATTATGGCTGCTGCAGGAAAAGTAACCATTGTAGAGGTCGAAGAAATTGTTGAAGTAGGTGAGCTTGATCCAGATGCTATCCATACGCCAAGTATTTATGTTCAAGGACTTATTGTTGGAAATCATGAAAAACGAATTGAGCGTTTAACTGTTCAATCTTAATAGAATAATAGAGGAGGGGAATAGTATGACAAATGTACGTGTGAAAATTGCACAAAGAGCTGAAAAAGAAATTCAAGACGGTTTTTATGTGAATTTAGGAATAGGAATGCCAACAATGGTTGCGAACTATATTTCTGAAAATAAAAATGTTGTACTTCAATCTGAAAATGGATTATTAGGGATTGGACCATACCCAACTGAAGAAGAGGTAGATCCGGATTTAATCAATGCGGGAAAAGAAACTGTTACAGCCATTAAAGGAGCTAGCTTCTTCAGTAATGCAGAGTCATTCGCGATGATTCGTGGTGGCCATATTGATGTTGCTATTTTAGGTGGAATGGAAGTATCTGAAAATGGTGATCTAGCAAACTGGATGATCCCGGGCAAAATGATTAAAGGCATGGGCGGTGCAATGGATTTAGTTCATGGTGCTAAAAAGATTATCGTTATTATGGAGCATGTTAACAAAGCCGGCCAACCTAAAATTTTGAAAAAGTGTACTTTGCCGTTAACAGGGCAAGGTGTTGTTGATCGAATTATCACAGATCGGGCTGTTATTGATGTAAAAGAGGATGGCTTACATTTAATTGAAGTGGCAAAAGGATATAGTGTTCAAGACATAATTGATTCGACTGAGGCGGAGTTAAAGATTTCTGAGAATGTTTTGTGTGATGTTTTTTAACTAGATTTATATATTTTAAATACCCTTAATAGAAACCTATAATAGGTCTCTATTAGGGGTATTTTGTTTTCTATTATACATGATACATATTAGTATCAGTGATGCCATTATGTATCACGTCTAGATAGGTCAATAAAATAGCCATATATCTAAAAAAACTATAATTGCTTGATACAGGATAGTATCAAGTTAATCAATTGAGGTTGTATAAATTTGGCTAAAGAGGATGAAGAAAGCCTTAGTTAACAAGGAAATACAGACAAAATCTGTAGCTGGCACAGTAATTGCTAATAAATATATGAGGAGGTAAGTTTTGAAAGGGTTTTCTTTAGTTGGTAGTCGAAGAAAAATACAGGAGAAGGATGGATGATATGAGTAAACAAATTTCAAGAGATGGTAGTGCATATCTATTAAAATCTGGTTTTGGGAAACGCTATTTGCTTGGCTCACAAGTAGCAACTATAATCGCCGATGGAGCTAGTACAAATCATCTATTTGACATTGTCTTGTTAACAGGTGGAAAAGGTGATTATTTCCCTCCGCATTTACACAGAGACGCACATGAAGGTATCTATGTTTTAGATGGTAGACTAGAAGTGAGCATCGACGGGAAACCATACTTGCTTACTCCTGGTGATTTTGCACATATTCCTTCTGGTATTGTACATGAATACAAAATGAACAGCCATCGAACTAGGTTTCTATCATTTAATACAAATGGAAAGGTTTCACCTTATTATTCAGTTATGGGTATTCCTTATGAAAAAGGAGAACAACCACCGCGGAGTTTAAAATATGACTTAAAAGAGAGTGAAGGTCCTTCGATTGATATTCAATTTACAAAAAGTGGAAACGAAAATAGTCAATCAGCTTTGGTTCAAAACCGCACACTACCAGATGTTGTTCAGCCATATGTTTTAGAAGCAGGAGAAGGAATCGGATTACTAACAGGTGATCAGCTTCACAAACTTTTGGCAACACAACTAAATACGAATGGTGAATATATTGTTGTCGTAACGGAAGGTCCGAATGGTGATAAAATAGTTGATCATTATCATGAGCATCATACTGAAACGTTTTACTGTCTTCAAGGTCAAATGACAATGTGGATGAATGGAAATGAAGTAAGTCTATCACCAGGTGATTTTCTCCATGTACCTCCAAATACTACACATTCCTACCGCTTAGATTCTGCTTATACAAAGTTTATCGGCATTCTTTCACCAGGCATTTTTGAACCGTTTTTTCGAACACTTGGAGATCCTTATGAAGATTACATCTTTCCAAGTGAACCAGGTCCACTTCGGTTTGACCGTGTTTTGCAACGTATTGAGGAACTTGACCTTAAGGTGGTTGGAGGTTTTGACAGTAAAAGGGAAGCTCCATCCCATACAGAAGTAAGGAGGGAAAGCCTTCATGAATAAAAGCCAAGAAATGAAAAAGGAAATCAAAAACGATAAAGTGGAAATACTTCGCGATCTTGTATACAAAAGCGTAAATGGAAACCCGCTATTTGTTGATCTCTATCTTCCTAAGGGTAGTCAATCTTCACTACCAGTTATTATTTGGTTACATGGTGGTGGCTGGAGGCTTGGAGACAGAAATCTCGGACCAGACCTTTCCCGTTTTTTTGCTGAAAAGGGATTTGCAATGGCTAGTATTGAATACAGATTAAGTACAGAAGCTACATTTCCTGCCCAAATACACGATGTTAAAGCAGCGATAAGATGGTTGCGATCTGTTTCCGATCAATATGGTTTAGATCCTCACCATATTGGGCTTTGGGGATCATCATCGGGTGGACATCTTGCTTCTCTTGTTGCTACGTCTGGAGTAGGGATGCTTGAAGAAGAAAATATAGAGAATAGTGAGTATTCTTGTGAGGTTCAAGCTGTTGTTAATGGATATGGACCAATTGATTTCCTCCAAATGGATGACCATAGAGAAGCAGCAGATGTTAAATCAGTTGATCCTGAATCTACTTTACTTCCAGAAAAAATGCTTTCTTCCTCACCTGATTCATTTGAATCGTTATTCTTAGGAGCCCCAATTAATACCTGTCCTGAGAAAGTGAAGGGAGCAAATCCGATCTCTTACATAACAAAAGGAACACCGCCATTTTTTATACTTCATGGATTAAGTGATACCGCCGTTCCTGTACATCAAAGTTACCTATTATATGATGCTTTAGCAAACAAAGGAAACCCTGTCACAATGATAACAATTGAAGGACTTGGGCATGGTTTCTTAAATAGAGATGACTTAGATCAAAGTGGATGTGAAATAGCTAACTTACAGATATCAAATATAAATGATAACGATAGCCTGTACGTAGGTAAACCCATGACTTTTCAAATTGTTGAGGAGTTTTTTCGGCAAAATTTGAGAGGATGATTAGTTAGCCTAGATTTTTAAGGTGTTGATATCGTTTATCAACACCTATATTAAATTATCCAACCTATATTAAAGACTCTAAGGAAATCAAGGTAAAGGCTGTTGTTGAGTTATACAGTGAATATTGCCTCCTGCTACAGATATTTCTCTTGTGTTTACAGGAACGATTTCTCGATCAGGAAACATTTTTTTGAAAGCTTCGATGGCAACCACATCTTGCGGATCATCAAATACAGGTAGGATCACACCACCATTGCATAAATAACAATTAATGTAAGTGGAAATGAATGTTACATCTGTTGAGCGACGGAAGCTGTTATGAGCAAAGTCAATTTCCTCACTTTCAGATGGTGTTAATAGTATTTGGTCTGGAAGATGAATTTTATGGATTTTTAACTTTCTTCCCTTTGCATCTGTTGCGGCTTTTAATATGTCGTAGGCATTTTTTAAAACCTCATACTGTGAATGGTTCGGGTCGTCAGTCCATCCAATTGCTACCTCACCAGGTCGGATAAAAAAGACAATTTCATCTACGTGTCCATCAGTTTCATCACCAACTAACCCATCTTTAAGCCAAATGACTTTTTCTATATTTAAGTAATCATCTAATTTTTTTTCAATTTCTTCCTTTGAAAGTGAAGGGTTACGGTTTGAATTTAGTAGACATTGTTCTGTTGTAATTAATGTACCTTCACCATCAACGGTAATGGCACCACCTTCAAGGATCAGTTCGGAAGCATCATATCTTTTTAGCTGTTCAATTTCAAGCACTTTCTTCTTAACATGTAAATCCAAATGCCATGGAAAATATAGTCCTTCTGCCAGACCACCCCAAGCGTTGAACCCCCAATCAATCCCGCGAACTTCACCTTTATCATTTTTTACAAATGTAGGGCCCATGTCTCTCATCCAAGCATCATTAGAGGATAATTCTATAACTCTAATGTTTTCTGGGAGCTTGGCACGGGCGTTTTCAAATTGATCAGAGGATACGCACATTGTAACGGGTTCAAATGTTGAAATTGCTTTTGCGACTTCAACAAATACTCGTTGTGCTGGCTTTGCACCTGCTCTCCATGTATCAGTTCGTGTAGGCCAGAGCATCCAAGTTCCTTTATGTGGCTCAAATTCTCCTGGCATTCTAAATCCATCTTTTTTTGGTGTGCTAGTAATCTGTACAACCATCTATGATCCCCCTAATCTTTGAATATATGGTAGGTGTATTTTAATGAATAAATTGTAGCTATTAATAAATTGAATTCATAATTAGTTATGCAATAAGTGTGCCAATTCTTAAATTAGAAGTTATGTATATCATATTTTTTTATTCTCCGGGTGATAGATGATTGGGTAATTCCCAGTGCAGTAGCAGCTTTTCTTGCAGTACCATGCTCGATTAATGCAGTTTGAATCATTTCTTTTTCAATATTTTCTATATACTCTGTTAAGCTTTGTTGATGTAACTGTAATGTTGAGCTTTTTTTAGAGGAAGTTTCGTTGGTCGTTATTGATTTCTTGTGAATATCTTCAGGGAGGTCTTCTAATGAAATACGATTGTTATAGGATGTGATGACTAATCTTTCTACTGTATTTTCTATTTCTCTAATATTTCCAGGCCATTCATAATGCTGTAATTGTTCTAATGTTTCTTTGTTAAAAGCGACATTTCGGTTATATTTGTGATTGAATTTTTCTAGATAGTGGTAAAGAAGAGGAAGAATGTCGTCTTTTCGGTCTTTAATAGAAGGTATTTCAATAGTGATGACATTTAGGCGGTAAAACAAATCCTCTCTAAATTTCTTTTGTTTCACCATTACTTGTAGATTTTGGTTTGTAGCTGTTATGATTCTGATATCTGCCTTTTTTTCCTCTGTGCTGCCAATTGGAATGTATGTTTTATTTTGTAATAATTGCAGTAATTTTGGTTGTAGGTGCAGAGGTAACTCCCCAATCTCATCTAAAAACAGTGTACCTCCGTTAGCTTTTTCAACTAAACCTTGTTTTCCTTTGGAGTTCGCGCCTGTAAAAGCTCCTTTCGTATAGCCGAACAATTCTGATTCAACCAATGTTTCTGGTATTGCACCGCAATTTATTTTTACAAATGGTTTATCAGATCTTTGACTTTTTAAGTGAAGCTCCTCTGCTGAAAAGCTTTTTCCAACACCAGACTCTCCAGTTAACAAAACAGTGGCATCGAAGCTTGCCACTCTGTTAATTAACTCAATCATTTCAATATGCTTTTTACTTTTTCCTATGATCTTTTTATGATATGTATCTTTTTTTTGAGATAATTTCATTTCTTGAATTTGTTCCCAGTACTGCTTTACTAATGCTTCCGTTTTTTCCAGTTTAAGTGATGCCTTTACGGTTTCAGTCACATCTTTAACATGAACAACCACGTGTTCTGTTCCTTCTATATTTATTAAATAGCCTGTTGCGAGATATTGTCTTCCTTTTGAGGTTTGTACCTTTGTTGTTGTTTCTCTTGTCTTTAAAACAATTTTTGTGACAGATGGTGTAAATACCCCGATTGTTTCTAGTTCCTCAACGGTTTTTCCGATTATTTTATCTCGACTTAATCCTAACTGTTTTGTGCTTGTGTTATTAAGCCATTTTGCAATCCCATTATGATCAGCTATAAAAATCCCATCATTTATATGATTAAGAACAGCTGTGAAAAATTCACTATGTAAACTCATATGTCATCTCCTTTTGAGTCGATATCGAATCGGTTAATCGAAATCGATTCAACTTTGATGCGGAATCGATTCATTTTCGCGTTAATATTATCATTATTCAGAAAATTTGTCTATTAAGCTCCATTTCAATTCTAATTTTTCATTTGGCATGGAACTTGCACCTAATAAAAGTGAGGAGGGGAAGAAGTGGAAACAACTAAACTAAGTATTAATAGAACTAGACTTCTAGAAACAATTAATATTAGTTCAAAAATTGGGGCGATAGATAATGGAGGGCTGAATCGACTAGCTCTAACACATGAAGATAAATTGATGAGGAATCAATTTTGCGAGTGGCTGAAGGCTGAAAATCTTGAGGTAAGAGTGGATGATTTCGGAAACATATATGGACGAAGATCTGGTAGAAAAAACAACGAGCCTGCCATAGCTATAGGGTCGCATCTTGATACACAACCTTGTGGTGGTCGTTATGATGGAATACTCGGTGTTTTATCTTCACTAGAAGTGATTCGTGTACTAAATGATCATAAGATTGAAACGGATTATCCAATTGAAATTATTAATTTTACAAATGAAGAAGGCGCAAGATTTTCACCACCGATGCTTGGGTCAGGTGGGGTTGCGGGTGTTTTTACAAAGGATTTTATTTATAACTTAGAAGATACAAAAGGGAAAACTTTCGAAGAGGCTCTAAAGGAAATTGGATATATGGGCGATGAGGAAAATCGGATTAAATCAGTGAAAAGTTTCATTGAGCTTCATATTGAACAAGGACCAATTTTAGAAAGAGAGAACAAAACGATCGGAATTGTTGAGGGAATTCAAGGAATGAGCTGGTTAACGGTTAAAGTGATTGGAGAAAGCAATCATGCAGGACCGACTCCTATGGAAAATCGGAAGGATCCTTTAGTCATTTCATCAAAAATGATCACTCTCATTAATGAACTTACGCGTGAAATTGACGGTTTAAAAACAACAGTAGGAAAGTTGAATGTTAGCCCAAATGTTGCAAATGTTATTCCTGGTGAAGTTGAATTTACAGTTGACATCAGACACCAAGATGATGAGACGAGAAATGAAGCAATCGAGAGATTAAAAGAACAATTAAGTACAATTGCCTTTTTACATCAAGTGGAGCTAACTATTCAAACTCCTTGGAATTCAAATGCTGTTGCGTTTTCTCCACTCATCATAGATGTTATTTCTGAAACTGCTGAAAAGTTGAGTTTTCCATCAAAAAGGTTATACAGTGGTCCAGGACATGATGCTAAATATATGAGTTATTTAGGTGATACTGGGATGATCTTTTTACCTAGTATCAATGGAATTAGTCATAATGTGTTAGAGAAAACATTAGAAGATGATATTGAAAAAGGAGCTAATCTTCTTTTATCAGTTATTCTTAGTCTATCAACTGAAAATAATATGTTGGGAGCGAATGAACATGACATTTAAACAAGAGGAATTACTAACAAAGGCAAATTTTGAAGAGCTAAGTGATTTAGATAAAAAACATATCATCCACCCAGTTGCTGTGCCAAAGGTTCATACATCGTTAGGGCCAAAGATTATCTTTTCTGAAGGAAAAGGAGTTTATGTTAAAGACGTTCATAATCGTTCCTATATTGATGGAGTTTCAATGCTATGGAATGTCAATGTAGGTCATGGAAGAAAAGAATTAGCTGATGTAGCACATGAGCAAATGATGAAAATGGCGTATAGCTCAACTTTCTATGGATATGGAAATGAGCCTGCTATCCGTTTAGCAGAGAAAATAGCCTCTATCACTCCAGGGGATTTAAATACCATTTTTTATACTTCCGGAGGATCTGAATCAAACGATACAGCTTTTAAACTATCAAGATTTTATTGGGAACAAAAAGGTTTTAAGAATAAAAGAAAAATAATTTCATTAAGACGCGGATATCACGGTGTAACAGTTTCAGCACAGAGGGCAACTGGCATTGATGCGTTTAGAAATTTTTCCGGCTCATCAGATCCTGATATTTTAAATGCAAAAGCTCACTTAACGGAATGTGAACTTGGAGACAAATCTCATCCTGAGTTTTCTGGATGTATCAGAAGCATTATTGAGAGTGAGGGTGCAGAGCATGTGGCTGCAGTAATCCTTGAGCCAATTCAAGGAGCTGGTGGAGTTCATCTACCTCCAGAAGGATATTTGAAAGCTGTTAGGAAGCTTTGTGATGAGTTTAATATTTTACTGATAGCGGATGAAGTCATTTGTGGTTTTGGTAGAACAGGAGAGTTATTCGGAGTAAATAATTGGGAAGTTGTTCCTGATTTAATGAGTATTGCAAAAGGAATTACAAGCGGATATGCACACCTTGGTGGTGTTGTGATGAATAATCGAGTTGCTGATGTAATTAAAGCTTATGATGATGTTCTTCCGCATGGATTTACGTATAGTGGCCACCCAACCGCTTGTGCAGTAGGACTTAAGAATATCGAAATTATTGAGAATGAAGGACTTGTTGAAAATGCTCATCAAATGGGTGCTGAACTAGAAAAAGGCTTTAACTATTTAAATGAAAAACATGAGATTTTCACAAATCAAAGAAATGTTGGGC
Source organism: Metabacillus sp. YM-086 (assembly GCF_048059995.1). Classification (NCBI taxonomy): domain Bacteria; kingdom Bacillati; phylum Bacillota; class Bacilli; order Caryophanales; family Bacillaceae; genus Metabacillus; species Metabacillus sp. YM-086. The sequence continues at coordinate 23,400 of NZ_JBLUOI010000024.1, forward strand.
TACTAGCTGGTTTTGATTTAATGAAGAACCCAGATCACAATATCCCTTTTGAGCAGTCGGTACAAGCAGCTGTTTCAGTTGTTGATGAGTGTTATAAACGAGGACTATTAATAAGATGCTTTGATTTTGAGCCAGGGATGAATATTATCGCGGTTGCACCTCCATTAACAATTACGAAACAAGAGATTGAAAGAATCATTTCTATTTTGGATGATGCTCTAGCATCTTTTTCACAAAAATTATGATATAACTAGGAGGTTATGAAGTGATTCAACTTCATCAAGATGTTATTACTTTTTTAAAAGGACCTAAACAATTATTTATAAATGGAGAATGGAAAGAGTCAGTAGAAGGAAGAACCTTTGAGACAATCAATCCTGCTACCGAAGAGATTCTTACTGAAGTGTATGAAGCGGGACTGAAAGATGTTGATTTAGCTGTTGAAGCTGCGGCCGAAGCATTTGAAAATGGTGAATGGTCTAGAATTAGTTCTTATGAACGTTCAAAGCTAATGAATAAGCTAGCAGATCTAATGGAACGTGATATTGAGATATTAGCCCAGTTAGATACGCTTGATAATGGTAAGTCTATTAATGAGATGTTATCAGCTGATTTGCCAAATGCGATTGAAAATTTAAGGTACTTTGCCGGGTGGACAAATAAAAATTACGGTGAAACGATTCCTGTAGCCGGAGAATTTTTCAACTATACTAGACACGAACCAGTTGGAGTTGTTGGGCAAATTATTCCATGGAATTTTCCGATTATGATGGCACTGTGGAAGATAGCTCCAGCTCTTGCAACTGGTTGTACAATTGTTCTTAAACCAGCTGAGCAAACTCCGCTTTCGGCTATTTATCTTGGGAAGTTGATAGAAGAGGCTGGTTTTCCTAAAGGTGTTATTAATATCATCAATGGCTTTGGAAAAATTGCTGGTGAGGCGCTAGTTCGTCATCCAAAAGTAAATAAAATTGCGTTCACAGGCTCAACACCTGTTGGTCAAAGAATCATGAAGATAGCTGCAGACACGCTAAAGCGTGTAACGTTAGAACTTGGTGGGAAATCTCCAAATATCATCTTACCTGATGCAGATTTAGACAAAGCCATTCCCGGAGTGTTTTCAGGTATTATGGTCAATCAAGGACAGGTTTGTTGTGCAGGATCAAGAGTTTTCATCCCAAGACATATGTACAAAGAAGTAACTGATAAATTAGTAGATTTTGCAAACAGAGTTAAATTAGGAAATGGTTTATATGAATCAACAACGATGGGACCATTAGTTTCTAAAAGACAGCAAGAAATCGTCACTTCTTATATTCAAAAAGGAATAGAAGAAGGAGCTCATTTGCTAGTAGGAGGTCAAACATTAGATTCTGGTTATTATGTTACTCCTACCGTGTTTACCGAGGTTGAGGATCATATGACAATCGCACAAGAGGAGATTTTTGGACCAGTTGTTGTTGCGATGCCTTATGATGATCTCGAAGAAGTAATTGAAAGAGCAAATGCTTCTTCATATGGTTTAGCAGCAGGCGTTTGGACTGAAAATGTAAAACATGCTCATAAGGTAGCAAATTTATTAAAAGCAGGTACTGTGTGGGTGAATTGTTATAATATTACAAACGCAGCAGTTCCATTCGGTGGCTATAAGGAATCTGGATTTGGTAGAGAAATGGGTTCATATGCTCTTTCTAATTATACAGAGGTTAAGAGTGTCTGGATTAATCTTGAATAAATTACAATTATCCCGCCGCATAGGCGGGGAACTATTAATCAAGCACTTTTAACAATAGAGTGTAGAGCTAGCTTGCTAGAGAAAAACATTGTAGGAAGGGTGTTTTTAAATTGGATGTAAAAGAAAATAGTGGTCAACTACGAAGACAATTGAAATTAATACATGTGATCGCAATCGGAATTGCCTATATGTCTCCATTTGCTGTTTTTGATACATTTGGAATTGCTTCGGGTGCATCCGGAGGGTATGTCCCAGCTTCATATTTAGTTGTTTTTACTGCCATTCTATTTACGGCTCTAAGTTATGGTAAATTAGTAAAAATGTTCCCAATATCAGGTTCTGTTTATACTTATACCAGAAAAATTATGAACCCATACATCGGAGTACTTGTGGGCTGGGTGACATTTATCGCCTACCTTGCATTGCCAATGATTAATGCATTACTAGCAAATATTTATTTGTCATCTGGATTCCCAAATATTCCTGAAGCGGTTTGGGTTATCGGTTTAATTGCTGTTATTACGATTTTTAATATTTTTGGAGTGAAAATTACAGCATCTATTAATATATTGCTTGTTATTTTTCAATTTTTAGTTGGGGCCATTTTTATTTATTTAAATATTAGAACAATTAATAGTGATGGAGCTCATCAATTTATTACACTACAATCTCTATTTCCTGCAAATATGGAAATGTCACCATTACTTGCCGGGGCTGCTTTACTAGCGCTATCTTTTATCGGATTTGATGCAATAACAACTCTCTCAGAAGAAACGATTAATCCAAGAAAAAATATTCCGAAAGCGATCTTAATCGTTGCTACTATAGGTGGGGTGTTTTTCTTTACAGTTACTTACTTTATGCAATCCCTATTTCCTGATGTTTCTGTATTTCAAGATATCGAAGGTGCTTCACCTGAAATCGCCTATATAATAGGAGGTAATTTCTTTTTATCACTTTTCATTAGTGGGGCATTAGTTTCGGTATTTGCATCAGGTTTAGCGGCTCAATTAAGTGCATCACGTTTATTATTTGCTATGGGAAGAGACAAAGTTATTCCTAAGTCTTTCTTTGGATATGTTTCTCCAAAGCAAAACACACCTATATTAAATATTATCCTGGTAGGTATTCTGGCGTTGTCTGCTTTATTTTTAGATTTAGAAACGGCAACCTCTTTAATTAATTTCGGAGCTTTTACCGCTTTTTCGTTTGTTAATTTATGTGTCATTGTCATGTTTCTTCGAACAAAACAGCCACGGACAGCTTGGAAAATAATAAGTAATATTGTTGCACCTTGTCTAGGTTTAATCTTCATTATCTATTTATGGATTAATTTAGATCTTTTCTCCATCATCATAGGATTAATATGGACAGGACTTGGCATTATCTATTTAGCCTTTACAACAAAATTATTTAAAAGTGCACCACCTGAAATTAAATTTGAAGAACTTGATATGTGATAAGGTATTTATAAAAAACATGTTAGATGTTCTAACAATATCCCTGTTTTTTCCTGTAAGGATCGTTACAATGAACTCATCTTAAAGTAAACAGGTGAGTATAATGCAAATGAGTACAGGACTATTTCAACAGCAAGTAACTAGCTTAACGATGACTCAAGGGCTGGCACAAGCAATTTCACTGCTGCAATTCTCGACGGCGGAGTTAACAGACTTTATTCAAGAAAAGTCATTGGAGAATCCCTTACTTGAAATGGAAGATCATGACTCGAAGGATATTTTTGTAGATAGCGATTTTAAAAGAAATACGACGATTCGTTATGAAGAGCGAGAAAAACAAATATCTCCTTTGGATTTTCTAACTGGGAAGGGAGAGAGCCTTCAGGAACATCTCATTAGTCAAATAAGCCTTCTGAATCTAAGTGAGGATATAAAGAAGCAGGTACGATATTTTATTTATCATCTAAATGAAAATGGCTATTTAACAGAAGATGTGGAGGAGCTTTGTTTAGACTTAAAGATAACGTCAACAGAGGGGGGACAAATTTTATCTCTACTTCAAAGCTTAGAGCCCGTTGGTGTGGGAGCACGCAATCTTCAGGAATGTTTATTGTTGCAACTAAAAAGAAGTCCGGAAAAAAATGAACTTGCTAAAATGATTGTTGCCGAATACTTGGAGGCTTTTGCTGATAGAAGATGGAAGATCATTTCGAACAAACTATCAATCTCTTTGGAAGAGATCCAAAAAGTTCATGATGTTATTCAACACTTACAGCCAAGACCAGGAAGTTCTTTTAGCCATAATATCCCAGAGTTTATTGCTGCTGATGTTTCGGTGATTGAGGTGGATGGAGAGTTAGTGGTTGTGGTAAATGATGAGCTGATTCCAAAGATACAATTTCAAGAACAATATAAACCTTTGTTAAAAGATAAAGAAATAAATTCATATATAAAAGAAAAATATCATGAACTGCAATGGCTAATTAAAAGTGTTAATCACAGACAGTTAACACTGTATCGAGTTGCTAAAGCAATTGTCGAAAAACAAAGAGACTTTTTTTATAAAGGCTCAGAAGCCCTAAAGCCTCTAAGTTTAAAAGACATTGCTGAGGAATTGGAAGTGCATGAATCTACGGTAAGCCGGATTACATCCAATAAATATATGGAAACACCACAAGGAATTTTTGAATTAAAGCATTTCTTTACTCATTCACTTTATAATAGTACAACTGCTGTTAGTACAACTGCTTCACATATTAAAAAGGTGATGAAACAAGTGATAGATCAAGAAAATAAATTAAAGCCATTATCAGATCAAAAAATTGTACAGATCCTTGCAGATGAACATTCTATTAAGCTTTCGAGAAGAGTGATTGCGAAATATCGAGATGAACTAAATATTCCTTCCTCGTCTAAACGAAAGAGGTTTGCTGAAGGAGTTGGATAATTAAGAAGAACGAAGGGAGCTATTTCCTTCGTTCTTCTTTCGTATTTATAGAATGATGTTTTAATTTCCGTACAATGGAAGGCTGACTGATGCCAAGATATTCAGCCATTTCATAGGTTGTTTTACAGCGTTCCATCGCTTTATATAGTAATCTTTTTTCAACTTGTTCCACAGCTTTTTTTAAGTTATGCTCTTCATCGATATGTTGATCAATAAATGGCAGTGCCACTGATTCGGATAGATGTTCTTTTTTTATATTAGCTGGTAAATGTTCAGGGTAAATGATTTCTTCATCAGTTGTCAGCATAACACGTTCTAAAATATTTTCCAGCTCACGAACATTTCCCGGCCATTCATATTGTGTAAATAAGTCGTACGTTGTTGTATGTAGTTTTTTTGATAGTTGGTATTTTTCATTAATACTTGTAACATAATGTTGAAGCAAAATCGGTATATCTTCTTTTCTCTCACATAAAGGAGGGATATGAAGCGGAATAATATTAATTCGATAAAATAAGTCTAGGCGGAATTCACCTTTTTCAACCATGGATTCAATTTCTTGGTTTGTCGCCGCAATTAAGCGAAAATTAATGTGTCTCTCCTCTTTTCCTCCAACTCTCATCACTTTTTTCTCTTGCAGAACACGTAGGAGCTTTGCTTGGACACTTAAAGGCAATTCTCCTATTTCGTCTAAGAAAAGCGTGCCATCTTTTGCTTGCTCGATCAGTCCTTGTTTTCCTTGTTTATTCGCACCAGTAAAAGAGCCGGACTCATAGCCGAACATTTCTGATTCAAACAATGTTTCAGGAATTGTGCTGCAGTTTACCTCAATAAATGGTTCATCTTTTCTAGCGCTGTTTGCATGCAGCATCCTGGCAAACGTACTTTTTCCTACACCTGAAGGTCCTAAAAGAAGAACAGTTGCATCTGTTTTTGATACACGATAAATGGTTTTGACAATTTGCTCAATGGATTGACTGCGAAATAAAATTCCATATTGCTCAGCATCTTTTTCACGAAGTTCCTCGACCTCGGTTTGATAGCTAGCGAGCTTTCTTTGTAATCTCTCATACTCTTCCTGTAGATTCATAATTTCTGTTTGATCTTGACTATAGCTAATCACGCAAATGATGTTACCTTGTTCATCGAAAATAGGAAAGCCTGTTGCCATAACCACTTTACCTGTTTTTGTGTGTTGAAGAATTTGACAAGTTTTCTTGTTTTCTAAAACCATTGCATGAATAGAAGGAGATAAAATTCCTTCTTTTTGTAGCTGATAAACAGATTTTCCTAGGTATTTGTTAGCCTTAATTCCATAGATTGACCAATGATTGGGATTAGACCGAAGAATAACCCCCTGATGATCTGTAATCGTAATATTGTTGTTAGATGTTTCGATAATTTTATCTAACACCATATTGAGTATGTGGTTTTCCATACATCCTCCCGGGAATCTGTGTAAGACATCGATTCATTTACGAATTAAAATGTTTAGTTGATTTAAATATAAATCAATTTTAGCATATTTGATTTGAAAATGAATCGAATATATTGAACTAACCTTATGAATCAATGAAAAAAGTTGGCATGAAACTTGCAATAAAGTAACCAAATAATAGATTTTATTAGAGGAGTTGTTATTCGTGATTGATACTAACAAAATTGAAGAGTTAACGGAATTAGATAAGAAGCATTTTCTACATCCAACCTCACCGATTGGACAGCAGCAAAAAGAAGGTCCATCTTTTATTTTTACAGAGGGTAACGGAGTTTTTCTAACAGATATGAAGGGAAACAAGCTAATAGATGGAATGTCTTCTTTATGGAATGTTAATATCGGTCACGGTCGTGAAGAGATTAGTGAAGTTGCTAAGGAGCAAATGAAAAAATTAGCTTTTAGCTCTTGTTTTGCAACATTCAGTAATGAGCCGGCAATTCGTCTAGCAGCAAAACTAGCTGAGATTGCACCAGGAGATTTATCAACAACATTTTTCACATCAGGTGGATCGGAATCGAATGATACGGCTTATAAGCTTGCTCGTCATTATTGGGTGTTAAAAGGAAAGCCGAATAAGCAAAAAATTATTTCAAGAACAAAGTCATACCATGGAGTATCAATGGGGGCTACAAGTGCAACAGGTTTAAAACCGTTTCGTGATTTTACAACATCAATTGCTCCAGATTTTCATTATGCAGATCATTTTTCAACAGAATCATTGCGAGGCGTCATTGAACAAGAAGGACATGAAACCGTTGCAGCATTTATCGCAGAGCCAGTTCAGGGAGCGGGGGGAGTTCACATTGCTCCTGATGGATACTTCCAAGAGGTTCGTGAAATTTGTAATGAATACGATATTCTTTTCATAACAGATGAAGTTATTACAGGATTTGGACGTACAGGAACATATTTTGGAATCGACCATTATGGTGTAACACCTGATATGATGTGTTTTGCAAAAGGGGTAACAAGCGGATATGCTCAATTAGGTGGGGTGATGATTTCCGAGACGTTACACAAAGAATTTAAAGAATTATCGACTGGAACATTACTTCATGGTTATACGTATAGCGGTCACGCAATGGCTTGTGCAGTGGCACTGAAAAATATAGAAATTATTGAGCGTGAAAATTTAATTGAAAATGCAGCAGTAATGGGTCAAGAAATGCTTCAAGGCTTTCAATCATTACAGGAAAAACATAGCATTATAGGCGAAGTTCGTGGGCTAGGCTTAATGGGGGCAATTGAAATTGTAAAAGATAAGCAAACAAACGAACGTTTTGAGTCACCATTAGCACCTCAACTTGTTAATGAAGCAGCGAAAAGAGGACTCATTCTTCGATCTGTTGTGTTTGATGGTCAAGATACACTTGTTTTTGCCCCACCACTAATCATGACAAAAGAGGATATTACTTCCCTAATTTCCATCCTAGACGAAACGTTTACGTCAGTAACTAAGGATGCTGTAAAAGGATAAGGAGGATATAAATGAAAAAACAATTATTTATTAATGGAGAATGGGTTGGAACAGAGTCTTATAAAGATTTACTTTCACCTTACAGTAATGAAAAAATTGCTGAAATTGCTTCCGCAACAGAGGTAGATGTAGATAAAGCAATTGCTGCAGCTTATCAAACAAACGAAACCATGGCTGAAATGCCAGCACATCAGCGGGCTTCTATTTTAGAAAAGGTGGCAAATCTCATTGAAGCACGTGCAGAAGAAGCGGCTAAAATCATTTCTGCAGAAGCTGCAAAACCATATAAAACAGCTCTTGGTGAAGTGAGTCGTACCGTTGCAACCTATAAGTTTTCGGCAGAGGAAGCGAAACGTATTCATGGAGAAACGATACCACTTGACGCTGCTGTTGGTGGAGAAAACCGGATCGCTTATACAGTTCGTGAGCCGATCGGTGTGATTGGTGCGATTACACCATTTAATTTTCCAATGAATTTGGTTGCACATAAAGTCGGTCCAGCAATTGCATCAGGAAACACAGTGGTGTTAAAGCCAGCTGAACAAACACCGCTATCTTCCTTGTTTTTAGCAGATATTTTTAAAGAAGCTGGATTACCTGATGGTGCTTTAAATATTGTCACTGGTAAGGGTTCTGTTGTTGGAGAAAAAATCGTCAAAGACGATCGGGTGAAAAAAATATCGTTCACTGGAAGTCCAGCTGTAGGAATTGGTATCCGTAATAAATCAGGCTTAAAACGAGTTACATTGGAGCTTGGTTCAAATGCAGCTGTCATTATTGATCAAGGTGTTGATCTATATAAAATCATTAATCGTTGTGTGATGGGGGCTTTTTCCTTCCAAGGTCAGGTTTGTATTTCGTTGCAACGTGTTTATATTCATGAATCATTGTATGAGCAATTTGTAGAGAAAATGGTGGCAGCAACGAAGCAACTCAAAATAGGAGATCCACTTGATCCTAATACAGATGTTTCAGCATTAATTAGTCCTCGTGATGTTGACCGTGCTCTAGCCTGGATCGAAGAAGCGAAGCAAGGGGGAGCAAAGGTATTAACTGGCGGAGCTGCTGAAGGGAATGTATTGCAACCAACGATTCTAACAGATGTTGATGCTAAGCTTAAAGTCTCGTGTCAAGAGGTGTTTGCGCCAATTGTCCTTATTAACAAAGTTAGTTCTGTTAAGGAGGCCATAAGCTATGTGAACGATTCACGATACGGGTTACAAGCAGGAATATATACAGATAATATTCATACAGCTCTCATGGCAACGAAAAAGCTACATGTTGGTGGAGTTATGGTCAATGATATCCCAACATTCCGTGTTGATCATATGCCATATGGTGGTGTAAAAGAAAGTGGAGTTGGGCGCGAAGGGGTAAAATTTGCGATTGAGGAAATGACTGAGCAGAAGTTAGTTGTTTTTAATCAGGCATAAAATGATTAATGAGCTTAATGCCCACCGGAATTTGGGCATTAAGCTATACATAAGAGAAACTAGATTGTGAGTTACGGCTAAATATACCATTTTAAAATGCAGAAAAGTACATAGATTGAGAGGATGAAGGAGATGAAACAAGAAAAAGAGCTGAAAAAGGTTTTAACAAAGGTTGATGTCTTATTTTTAGCCATTGGTGCGATGCTCGGTTGGGGATGGGTTGTACTTTCTGGAAATTGGATCGTATCTGCAGGTTCCGCAGGAGCAATCATAGCATTTGTTATAGGGGGATTACTCGTAACCTTTGTCGGGCTGACCTATGCTGAACTCGCATCTGCCATGCCTGCAGTAGGAGGAGAGCATCATTATGTTGAGAGGGCAATGGGAAGCAAAGCTGCGTTTATTGCTTCGTGGGCAATTACATTAGGATATGTTTCAGTCGTAACATTTGAGGCTGTTGCCCTACCAACTGTTATAGATTATTTACTTCCAAACTATCAGATTGGTTACTTATGGACAATAGGTGGATGGGATGTTTATCTGACCTGGGTATTAATTGGATCTGTTGGGGCGATATTGCTTACAGCCCTTAATTATTTTGGTTTAAAGCCAGCAGCATTTATGCAGGTTGTTTTAACAGTTTTTATTGTTGGGATTGGGATATTACTTGTATTTGGAGCAGGGACAAATGGAGACTCACAAAACCTTCAGCCGCTTTTCACCGGTGGAGTGGGCGGAATCATGACAGTGCTGATCATGGTACCATTTCTTTTTGTAGGATTTGATGTTATTCCACAAGTTGCTGAAGAAGCGAATATTCCTGCAAAAGATATTGGGAAGATTCTTATTTTTTCTGTAGGTTGTGCGGTTGTTTTCTACTTGGCTATTGCCTTTGGCGTGTCTATGGCGCTTGATCATGAGGCATTAAGTATCTCACAATTAGCAACTGCTGATGCAATGGCAGCTGTATTTGGATCTAAAATTTTCGCAAATATCTTAATATTCGGGGGAATCTGCGGGATTGTTACTAGCTGGAATGCATTTATTATCGGAGGCAGCCGTATTATTTATGCTATGGCAAACTCAGGAATGCTGCCTGCTTGGTTTGGATATTTGCATCCAAAACATAAAACACCTTCAAATGCAGTCATCTTTCTTGGTGCTTTAGCAACATTAGCACCATTATTAGGAAGACCGGCACTCGTGTGGATTGTTGATGCTGGGGGACTTGGTATCGTTGTTGCCTACTTTTTAGTCGCTTTATCCTTTATTATTTTGCGTAAAAAAGAGCCAAACATGGACCGCCCATTTAAGGCTGGCAAGCAAAATGCAGTGGGGTGGATTGCTCTCTTTTTAAGCTTAGGATTTATTTTATTATACATGCCGGGAATGCCTGCTGCACTCATTTGGCCCTATGAATGGGTGATGGTCGCTGGTTGGATTTTAATAGGGGCATATTTCTATTATCATATGAACAAGGGGAAATATGAGGTTGTTGAAAATAAGGAAACGAAAAATATATGAAATAATTGATCTCTACAATTAAGTTTAAGTCTCTGAAACCTTACCTGCCCAATAGTGGCTCGTGGAGGTTAGAGACTTTTTTTCATGTATCTAAATAATATAGATGTGATGAAAAATAAGCTGTTGTTTAACATGCTATATTGTTTATAATATGTAACAGTATGAAAAGTCTCTAAAAAGGGGAAATCAGTGAAATGACTAAACATCCTAACTATAAAATGAATAAACTTCTAGAAGGAAACTATTCCTCTGTAATAGACTTTGTTATGAAAATGAGAAAAGAGCTTTTTCCTATGTTAGATCATGAAATGCTTCCTCAAGATCTTCTCCATTTTGAAAACTGTTATATTCAACCTGATCATGCTGCTTTTTTTACGGTGGTTAATGAAGATAGAAATATCATAGGATCCATAGGTGTAATACCCTACGATGGTCGTTTTCATCAACTAAGTGAAACTTATCCTCTTACGAAAGCAGCTGAAATTGTAAAATGCTATATTGATCCAGATTATCGAAGGTACGGTATTGGTACAGAATTATCTACTATTGCAACTAGTTTTAGTCGTGATGCTGGTTATCAATCATTATATCTACATACTCACCCGTTCCTGCCTGGTGCGATTCCTTTTTGGAAATCTCAAGGTTACAAAGAGATACTAGCCGAGGATGATCCAGTCTGGCAGACACTTCATATGGTAAAAACATTATAAGTTTTTGAGAAAAGCTTTTCTAATACTATCACCCAATGAAAAAGGAGTTGTTGTAGCAATTCCTTTGAGCATGCAGTCAAAATATGTCTCGAAAGTGGCAGAATCGGGACAGAAAAAAGAGCGAGCAGTGAAAGTGTGTCTCGATAGTGGCAGAATCGGGACAGAAAAAAGAGCGAGCAGTGAAAGTGTGTCTCGATAGTTGGGGAATCGGGACAGAAAAAAGAGCGAGCACCCAAAATGTGTCTCGATAG
>NZ_JBLUOI010000024.1:35030-65972 GCF_048059995.1 Metabacillus sp. YM-086
ATAGTAGCAGAATCGGGACAGAAAAAAGAGCGAGCAGTCAAAATATGTCTCAATAGTGGCAGAATCGGGACAGAAAAAAGAGCGAGCAGCCAAGATATGTCTCGATAGTGGCAGAATCGGGACAGAAAAAAGGGTGAGCAGTCAAAGTGTGTCTCGATAGTGGCAGAATCGGGACAGAAAAAAGAGCGAGCAGTGAAAGTGTGTCTCGATATTGGCAGAATCGGGACAGAAAAAAGAGCGAGCAGCCAAAGTGTGTCTCGATAGTAGCAGAATCGGGACAGAAAAAAGAGCGAGCAGTCAAAATATGTCTCAATAGTGGCAGAATCGGGACAGAAAAAAGTGCATGCAGTCAAAATATGTCTCGATAGTGGCAGAATCGGGACAGAAAATAGGGTGAACAGCCAAAATGTGTCTAGATAGAGGCAGAATCGGGACAGAAAAAAGAGCGAGCAGCCAAAATATGTCTCGATAGAGGCAGAATCGGGACAGAAAAAAGGGTGAACAGCCAAAGTGTGTCTAGATAGAGGCAGAATCGGGACAGAAAAAAGGGTGAACAGCCAAAGTGTGTCTCGATAGTTGGGGAATCGGGACAGAAAAAAGAGCGAGCAGCCAAAATGTGTCTCAATAGAGGCAGAATCGGGACAGAAAAAAGAGCGAGCAGTCAAAATATGTCTCGAAAGTGGCAGAATCGGGACAGAAAAAAGTGCATGCAGTCAAAATATGTCTCGATAGAGGCAGAATCGGGACAGAAAATAGGGTGAACAGCCAAAATGTGTCTAGATAGAGGCAGAATCGGGACAGAAAAAAGGGTGAACAGCCAAAGTGTGTCTCGATAGTGAAAGGAGTTGTTGTAGCAACTCCTTTTTCTATGGGGAAAAATAGATGCAAAAAAAATAATAACTTCATTCTTTCCACACAATTTGCCGTTATTCTTTCTTTAGACTAATGAATCATTCAAGAATAAGAAGGAGTTTTTTTAATGGAAGCAGTCCCAATTAAAACAAAGAAGCAAACGATAAAGAAGACAAATCCATCCCTTTACAAGACTGTTTGGCGATGGCATTTTTATGCGGGGATTATTTTTGCCCCTTTTCTAATGATATTAGCAATTACAGGAGCCGTTTATTTATTTAAACCACAGATTGAACAACTGCTCTATCAGGAATATTATGAGGTAAATCCACAAGGTGAAAAAATTTCAGCAACACAGCAAATTGAGACAGTTAAAAATGAGTATCCTGACGCTGTTGTGAGTAAATATCGTCCAGGTGAAAGTGATTCAAGATCAAGTGAAGTAACGATTTCATCTAATAATGAAGCTTTGACAGTGTTTGTTAATCCTTACACTGCAGAGGTAATCGGAGAGTTAAATAGTGAAGACAGGATCATGAATAAAATTGAGGAGATTCATGGTGAGTTAATGGTGGGGACAATCGGTGACCGAATAGTTGAATTAGCTGCTTGCTGGGCAATTGTTCTTATTGTAACTGGACTTTATTTATGGTTTCCAAAAAAGAAGCAAGATTTATCCGGAGTATTGATCCCTAGATTAAACAAAGGGAAAAAGATTTTCCGAAGAGACTTACATGTAGTTCCAGCTTTTTGGGTAACAGCAGGGATGTTATTTTTAATTTTAACAGGCTTACCATGGTCAGGATTCTGGGGTACTAACTTCCAAACCATTGCAACAAATGCTGGGACGGGCTACCCACCTTCTGTTTGGGTTGGGAGTGCTCCAACATCAATCGTTCAAACAAAGGACGTAGCAGATGTTCCATGGGCCGCAGAAACCTTGGATGTACCAAAATCTGATCTGCAAGGCTTTATTCCACTCCCAATTGACGATGTTGTTGACATTGCAAATCGTGAAGGAATGCATCCTTCTTATACAATTAATATCCCAAGTGATAAAGAAGGGGTATATACGTTGTCAGCCTTTCCTCCAAGAGCACAGGATGAAGCAACAATTCATGTTGATCAATACTCAGGAGCAGTTCTAGCCGATTATCGTTATGACCACTATGGTTTTGTCGGTAAGATGGTTTCGCTAGGAGTCACCTTGCATAAAGGTACTCAATTTGGTTTTCTGAACCAGCTATTAAGTCTTTTCATTTGTTTAGGTATTATTCTTGTTGTGGCAAGCGGGTTCTACCTATGGTTGAAGCGTAAGCCTAAAAAGGAAATGGGTGCACCAACATCAACAAGAATGTTCAAGATGGGACCATTTTTCGTGTTAATCATTGGATTAAGTATTTTGTTCCCACTTGTTGGCTTATCCATCATCGCCGTATGGATCATTGACTTGCTTATCATTCAAAGAATACCTGTTGTGAAGAGGTTTTTAAATGCGTAATTTGACAAGTAAGGGTGTTGTGACCGTGAAGAAATTTAAAGCTATACCTCTGCTCTCTTTTATGTTGTTGATACTCAGTGCCTGTTCACTGGAGCTTAAACAAGATGTTGCGAAACAGTATAAAGAAGAAGAGCCCTTGATGGCCGATATTATCATACCAGATTCTCTTTCAACAAATCGTGATACACCATTTCAGGTTGTCCTTACTCAAGGTGAAGAAAAAGTAGACTCAGCAGACTATGTTCACTTTGAAATATGGAAGCAAGATGGTTCTGTAAAATTTGAAATGGAGCAAGCTGAAGAGGTAGGAAATGGAACGTTTCAGTTAAGTAAAAAACTAGAGAGTGAAGGGCTGTACTTTATTAAAGTACATGCGAGTAGTGGCGATTCAATTATTATGCCTCAAAAACAGTTTATTGTAGGGGAGCTTTCGGAAAGTGAGCTGGAGTTTCTTCAGGAAGGTGCTGTAGTAGAGGATGGTGATGGGGAGCATCATCATTAGTTAGTAGGTTAGAAGAGCTTTCATTCCTGGTTGGTGGAATTGAAGCTTTTTTTGTTGTTTTTGTTTGGATGAAGACTATTTTGAAGGTGAATTGATAGGGAGGTGGTCTTCATAGAGTGGATGAAGACGATTGCGGGGTTGATTTGTCATGGAGATGGTCTTCATAAAGTGTATGAAGACCATTGCGGGGGTGATTTGTCATGAAGATGGTCTTCATAGAGTGGATGAAGACCGTTGTGGAGAAGATTTGGCCTGGAGATGGTTTTCATAGAGTGTATGAAGACCGTTATGGAGAAGATTTGGCCTGGAGATGGTTTTCATAGAGTGTATGAAGACCGTTGTGGAGAAGATTTGTCCTGGAGATGGTTTTCATAGAATGGATGAAGACCATCGTGGAGTAGAATTGTCATAGAGATGGTTTTCATAGAATAGATGAAGACCATTTGCAGTAGAATTGGCCCGGGAACTGGTCTACATAAAGTAGATGAAGACCCTTGTGAAGTTGATCCGTTGGTAAGAATCGGGTTGTACTTACTAAAAGAATGTAAAAAAAACACTAAATCAAGTAAAGATAGTGTCATTAAAAACAAACAATTATGTGAAATAATGAAAACGCTAACATGTATACACAACTCCCAGGGATCTTACCTCTAAAAAGGTTAGAACTGTTATTGGAAATCAAACTCCAATACAGCTAACATATCCATCTCACATAAAAGGAGGGATCAAAAAGGGTTTCATTAAAAAAGTCCATCATATCTCCTACTCTTACCTCTACTAATTTCTACTAGTGATAGCATACATAAACAGCTTCGATGGTCTAAAAATAATGAAACTATTTTTCTTCTAATGAAGGAGAAGCTAGATTATTACTCCCATTCCATTTCAGAAAGGAGTCATGAATTTTGAGGAGAAAAACAGTTAAAAAACTTGTAGGGGTATCTTGTATTGCCTCTATGCTTTTAGGTTCAGTGGTATTTATGAATAATAATGAAGCTAAAGCAGAAGAAGTCACTAAAACAATTACAATTGATGGAACAAAGGTAGATGAACATAACCGATTTAAAGGATTTGGAACTGTTACAGCGAATAATACATCTCGTTTAATGTTAGATTACAAGGAAGAGCATCCTAAAGAATACTGGGAAATAATGAATAAGCTTTTTAATAAAGACACTGGAGCTGGTTTGGCACATGTGAAGGTAGAGTTAGGTGGAGATGTGAATTCTTCATCCGGAACTGAGCCGGCCACAATGAGATATGAGGATGAGCCTGCTAATGTTCTAAGAGGGGCAGGGTTTCAATTTGCTGCTGATGCAAAATCGATTAACGAAGATATTACAGTTGAAATTTTGCGTTGGGGGGAGCCGCGCTTTTCTTGGAATGGCGCTTCAAAAGGAGATTACGAAAATCGATATCAATGGTATAAACAAACGATTGATGCTGTGTATGAAGAATATGGCTTTAAGTTAGATTATGTGGGTATCTCTCAAAATGAACGTGCACAAAATAACAATGGAAAAATTGAGCTGGAGTGGCTTAAATACTTTACTTCAAAAATAAAAGAAGAGCCGAACTACGAAAGTGACTATCAGCATATTAAACTAGTTGCTGCAGATGGTTATCGTGATACATCGACAATAAGTTCTACATTGCTTGAGCATCAAGATTTGATCGAAGAAATTGATGTCATTAGTTCTCATTATGGTTTAACTGGATCAAATGAACTCACACAATTGCAAAATAAACTGATTGCTGATGGAAAGAAACCTAAGGAAGTTTGGGTTTCTGAGGGTATTGCTCCGATGATTAATGCTCGATATCGTGAAAATATGGAGCCACACTATAAGGGGCTTGGAGGTAAGGCTGGAATTATTGATGTTACATCACGAATCATTTCAGTCTATTCATGGACAGGGGCAACGAATAACCCACTAAATGCGGTTTCATTTGATTTTCAGCCGTCGGTTGCAGCATTTTATGAAGGTTCTCAGTATAATCCAAAACATCTCATTAGTGCATACGATCCTTGGTCAGGCTTTTATGAGATTGATGGAGGGTTACAAGGAGTACGTCACGTGATGAATTTTGTAGGATATGATGACCATTCTACACCTGAAAACGAGCGCTGGATGTATGTGAAGGATGCGACATTTAGTGACGGTAACTTTTTTGATGGAGGAGTAGACGTTGACACTAGTACTCATAACTATTTAACGTTAAAAGATCCAGAATCAGACGATTATACAACAGTGTTTGCAAATAACACGAAAGAAACTCGCAAATATAAAATAAAGGCTCAGAATTTAAATGGAAAAGAAGATGCACCGATTTATGTTTGGGAAACACGAGGAGCAGATGAAGGACAAAATTATGATGATAATTGGTTTAAGCATATCAATACTATCACTCCAAAGGATGGAGAATATGAAGTTGAGGTTAAACCTTATTCAATCGTAACTATTTCAACTTTAGACAAGAAATCAGAAGTAAAAGATTTTGAATATGAATCAGAGCCTGTTGATGTTTCAAAAGACACAATTTTACCTTTACCTTACAAGGATGATTTTGAATATAATAACTATCCTGTTGATGAAAAAGGCAGAAGTTATGTTGAGCGTCGCGGAGGAACACCAAGATACACAACAGATCAAATTGGAGCTTTTGAAGTAGTTCAAAAAGCAACAAAACAAAAAACGAGTGGAAGTGCTGAACGTGTTGATTTGAATATTCCAGATAGCAAAAAACATGGTAATATGCTTCAACAGATGATGATACCTGAGACGATTGGAGCAGATTGGGCAGTTTGGGGTGGTAGAGACGGTACAGCATCAACTAGTAATCCAAATACGACGATAGGTGATCATCGTTGGGTTAACTATAAAGTTTCTTATGACTTTTTACTAGATACTCATACACCTGAAGAAGAAGGTAGAAGTAATTATGCGCTTATAGGTGTGCGTCAAGTAAAAGCTGGTGGAGCAGATTCACATGCACCTTATAATGCACGCGTTTTTTCTAATGGTCGTTATGAAATTCTGAAGCTTGGTAAAGTTGAAAAAAGTGGAACGATTGAGAACTTCAATAATAAAGAGTGGCATAATCTAGCGTTTGAAGCAAAGGAAAACGTGTTTACACTTTATTTAGATGGAGCTGAAATTGACTCGTACACAGACGAAGATTATACAGTAATGGCTGGTAGAGTGGCGTTAGGTTCTGGTTATTATGAAACATTAATTGATAATTTACGTGTTGATCCAATAAAAGGATATACGTATCAATCAGATAAATATGACAGTGCACAAGGCAAGGTGTACGATTCAGAGGAGGAAGCTTTAAACAATTCCGATTCATTGAATCCGATTGGATATGTTGGTGACTGGAACTATACCCAAGCTGGATTTGCTCATTTTAACCGGACACAAATGACAGCACGTACAGATATTCCGGTTTGGAATGGGGTAACAGTAAGCTTCGGAGATTCGACAAGTGATCAAGGAACATTAAACAAGGTATTTTATTCAGGAAGTTGGTCATCAAACAGTTCCAACACTTGGGGATCAAATGGTGCTTCCTTTGAAATCGCATTTAAGGGTACTGAAATAAGGCTGTTTGGTGTGACTAACCCATCAAATGGAACAGCAGATATTTACCTTGATGGAGAGCTAGTAGGAGAAGCAAATTATTTAAACAACAGCTCCATTACGCAAATGGTTTGGTCTGCTGAGAATCTTGAGGATAAAGAGCACACACTTAAAGTTGTTTCTAAAGATAAATATACTAGTTTTACAAAAGCTGAAATTACGACAACGGATCCTGTATTAGCAGTTAAAAACATGGGACCAACTGAGATAATTAAAATATCAGATGAAGCAGAAATTGGAAATAACGAAAATACGGTTTATGCCTTTAGAAAAAATGCTGCTTGGGGATCTAACAGTACGAATGCATGGGCGAATTTCGACGATGATCCTTATATCTTAATCAATTTTACGGGATCAGGTATTGACTATCTTGCAGGCACAGCTGAAAAGTCACTTTATAATTTTGAGCTTGATGGAGTGGATGTCGGTGATTTTGCTGTCGATCCTAAAACGGGTGTAAGGTATTCTGTAAGAGGACTTGAAGAAAAACCACACACGTTGAAAGTATCATTAAAAGATAATGAGCGAAAAGACACGTACATGGATTACAGAGGAGTGAATATATACAGCACTCCTGAAGCGAATAGCGCAAAAAGTAGTATGATCTTTGATTTTGAAGGATCAGGCTTTAACTTATTTGGTGCTACTCCAGATGCTTTAATAGATGTTTATATTGATGATCTACTGATTGAAGAAAACTTCAGAATTTATGCAAAGGGAGACAGACTAAACTCTTATCACATTAGAGGTCTTAAAGATACAAAGCATACGGCAAGAATTGTTGTTAAAGGCGGTACATTTACCCTAGACGGAATTGATGTTATTAAAGGGAAAAATAAAGTGGAAGTAGATAAGGAAGAATTGCAGAAATTGTATGATACACATAAAGATAAAAGCCATAAAGATTACACAAAAGAAAGCTGGAAAGTATTTCATAAGGCATTACAAACCGCAAAAGAAGCATTGAAAAATCCACAATCTACATTAGAAAAAGTAGTTGCAGCACAGATTGCCTTAGAAGCGGCAGTAGAGGGATTAGTTGAGCTTGAAAAGTAAATAGTATAATTTGAAAAGCCTGGAATCTTCTCGGATGATTCCAGGCTTTTTGTTATGTCTATGCTAATATGTTTTATAGTCAACAGCGTCATTCATGTTTTTTGTGGAGCAAAATATTATAATAAAGATATTGTACTTTAACGATTCACACCAAAGAGAGGAGTTAGGTTTTGGAGCATATAAATATAGAATATTTTATTTTTTTCACGGCAGTATTATTAATTCTAGGAGTACTAACAACTAAGTTTTCAACAAGATTGGGTGTTCCTGCTCTTGTTCTTTTCTTAATGGTCGGAATGATTATGGGAAGTGATGGGCTAGGTCTTATTCATTTTGATAATCCTGAGCTAACACAATTAATCGGGATATTTGCTTTAGTTGTCATTTTGTTTGAGGGTGGATTACAAACAAAATGGTCATCGGTTAAATCAGTAACAGTCCCATCGCTATCTCTTGCCACAATTGGTGTTTTGCTTACGACGATTGTTGTGGCAGTGGCGGCAAAATTAATCTTTGATGTAACCTGGCTTGAAGGATTTTTATTTGGAGCGATCGTTGGTTCAACAGATGCTGCAGCAATATTTGCCGTATTAAAGGGACAAAATATACGTGACCGATTAAGTTCTACACTTGAAGCAGAATCTGGAACAAATGACCCTATGGCTGTATTTCTAACTTTATCAATAATTGAATTAATGACAGTTGATAACCCTTCCTATTTGTTATTAATTGGTTCTTTTATCTGGCAAATGGGTGCTGGATTACTTCTTGGTGTACTTTTTGGTAAATTTGCAGGGTTTGCAATCAATAAAATCAATTTAGATTCAAGTGGTCTTTATCCAATCTTTGCCTTAGCCTTTTCGTTATTAACATATAGCTTAACTGACATCATTGGCGCAAGTGGGCTTTTAGCTGTTTATATTGCAGCACTTGTGATTGGAAACGGAGACCTGACTTATCGCCACTCGATCTTTAGATTCAACGAAGGTTTTGCATGGATGATGCAAATCTTAATGTTTATCATTTTAGGGTTATTAGTTTTTCCATCACAAATTTTAAATACCTATATTATCTTTAAAGGTCTTCTACTGGCCATTATATTAATTTTTATCGCTCGACCTGTAGCAGTTTTTCTCTCGACAATAAAATTAGGATTTACGAATAAGGAGAAGGTGTTTCTTTCCTGGGCAGGCTTAAAAGGTGCAGTTCCTATTGTGCTTGCAACGTTCCCAATGACGATGGGACTAGAAAACAGTCAGCTATTCTTTAATGTTGTCTTCTTTGTTGTTTTAACATCCGCCTTAATACAAGGCTCTACTATTTCATTGATCGCCAGCAAATTAGGGCTGAATGGTCCTAAAAAAGTAGAGGCCCCACATTCATTGGAACTTGTTTCAATTGGGAAAGCAAATGCAGAAATTGTTGAGTTTGAAGTAAGTGAAACGTCCATTATCACAAATAAGCTGTTAAAGGATATTAAGTTTCCGAAAGAGGTACTTATCAATGCCATCATTAGGGACGGAGATTTGGTTACACCTTATGGAGAGACAAAAATTCAGGCGGGTGATTTTCTCTATATTCTGGTTTCAAAAAGAAGGGAAAAAGAATTAACAAGTTTTTTAAATAGAAGCGTGGAAAATGAGTAGGAATTCGGAGGTGTAGACTAAAAATCTACACCTTTTGTGAATAAAATAATTTCTTGATGGCTGAATATAAATGTCGTATAATTCAAATTAGTAAGAAACTAAACCGGTTTAGTAAATCGGTTTATAAAAACGAAATAAGGTTATTTATTTTTATCGATTTAGTATTGGAGAGAATTATGAAAGCAATCACGATTTCTGATGTTGCAAAACAAGCAAATGTATCAAAAAGTACTGTTTCTCAGTATTTAAACAAACGCTATGATTATATGAGTGAAAAAACGAAAGAACGAATCAGTCAAGCAATTGAGGAGTTAGGTTATCAGCCGAACATCGTCGCCAGAAGCTTAAAGCAAAAGTCCACCTCAACAATAGGTGTGATTGTGGCAAATATTCTGCATGCGTTTTCAACTCAAGTTATACGAGCAATTGAAGATATATGTAACGAACAGGGATTTCACATCATTGTTTGCAATGCTGATGATGAACCAGAAAAGGAAAAGAACTACATTGAAATGCTAACTGCAAAGCAGGTGGATGGTCTTATTATTTTTCCAACAGGCGGAAATATCGATCTTTATAAAAGGATGATGAAAAAGAATGTTCCACTTGTGTTTTTTGATCGAGTTGTTGAGGATATCGAGGCATCTACAATCATGCTAAATAATGAAAGTGCTACCAAAATGGCAGTAGAGCATTTAGTTGAAAAAGGATATGAACGAATCGGAATCATGACAACATCTATATCAAGAAATGTTACACCACGGATTGAGCGAATAAAAGGATATAAAAAAGCATTACAAGAAAACAATTTAGATAGTAATGAAGACTATATTCGTACTCTGGATCTTCATCATATTCAAGATGGATTAAAGCAAATGCTATCTCTGGATTTCCCACCACAAGCTATTATTGCTGGGAATGATTTAACTCTCATGGAAATCTTAAAGTTTACAAAGGAAAATAATATATCGATTCCTGAAGATTTAGCCCTTATCGGTATTGATGATGTTTCATTTGCTAGTTTTTTCACCCCAGAATTAACAACAATTGCTCAGCCGACATTTGAGATGGGGAAAAGAGCTGCAGAGCTACTATTAAATAAAATTAAGGATCCAGACTATCAAGAAGAAACGAAAGTACATCGTTTTGAACCTGAGCTTATGATAAGAAATTCGTGCTAATCAAAATCAAAGGAGTGAATAAGTAATGAAAGATATTATTACAATCGGTGATGCGATGATTACGATGAATCCAAGTGCAAAGGGGCCAATGCGTTTTGTTCATACATTTGAACGAAATGTTGGAGGAGCAGAACTCAACTTTGCAATTGGTTGTGCAAGACTTGGTTTACAGACAGGATGGATTAGTCGATTAGGTAATGACGAGTTTGGTCGCTATATTCAACACTTTGTTCGTGGAGAGGGAATTGATACTTCACAAGTAAAGCTTGTTGATGGTTACCCAACTTCCGTTAATTTTAAAGAGGTGCTAGAGGATGGATCAGGGAGAACATTTTATTACCGTATGAAATCTCCAACTTTAACGCTAACACCTGAAAGTTTAACAGATTCCTATTTTGAGAATACAAGGGTGCTTCATATTACGGGGGTATTTCCGGCAATAGATGAGAAAAACGTGGACATTATAAAACGCTCCATTACCTTAGCAAAACAACATAATCTGCTTATTTCATTTGATCCAAATATCCGTTTAAAGCTTTGGAGTAAAGAAAGAGCAAAAGAGGTCTTAACAGAGATTCTTCCTTTTGTTGATATTTTCTTAACAGGTATTGAAGAAGCTGAACTATTGTTAGGGACAACGGATGAAAATGAGATTATTGAAAAAGCAATAGCTATGGGTATGTCTTATATAGCCATTAAAAAGGGTGATCAAGGCTCGATTGGTTACCATATTGGAAAAACAGTAGAATCTCCACCTGTTCCTCCAAAAAAGGTTGTTGATACAGTAGGTGCTGGTGATGGTTTTGATGCAGGCTTTGTTTATGGAGTTCTACAAAATTGGTCATTAGAAAAAATTCTTCATTTTGCAAATACAGTTGGTTCAATGGTTGTTGGTGTTTCGGGAGATAATGAAGGACTGCCTTATTTGGAAGACATTCAAATTAGATTAGGTGAAAAGGATTTTATTGAGAGATAAGTATTCAAGAATAAAATATAAATATGTTAGGAGGAAGTTACGATACAATCGTAACAAAAAAACGTATGATAAAAAAACTTGATATCCTAAATAGAATCGTAGAATCAGGTGTTGTAGCCGTTGTTCGCGCAGAAAACGAATCAGACGCAGTAAGCATTTCTAATGCATGTATAGAAGGAGGAATTAAGGCGATTGAAGTGACATTGACTGTTCCTGGAGCAACAGATGTTATCAAATCCTTAAAAGAGAAATTTCATTCAGATGAATTGATTCTTGGTGCAGGAAGTGTGCTAGATAGTGAGACTGCTAGAATTGCTATTTTGGCAGGGGCCGAGTACATTGTTAGTCCATGCTTTGATAAAGATACGGCAATGCTTTGTAATAGATATCAAATTCCATACATGCCTGGTTGTATGACCATTACTGAAATAAAAACAGCTATGGAATATGGAGCAGATGTTGTCAAATTGTTCCCTGGAAATACATTCGATCCTTCTATTATTAAATCAATCAAGGGACCAATCCCTCAAGCATCTGTAATGCCAACTGGTGGGGTAAACCTTCAAAACGCAGATCAGTGGATCAAAAATGGGGCTGTTGCGATTGGTATTGGTAGTGATTTATCAAAGCCTGCTAAAACAGGAAACTTTGTTGAAGTAACAAAACTGGCAAAGCAATATTGTGAGATTGTAAGAGAAGCTAGAAATAGTTTATAACTATTATTAATTGTAAAAGAAAATAAATGAAAAAGCTCATGGAAACCAAAACATTTTCCCTTGCTTGAAAAAGTTCAGGCAATTATGGAGGTTAGTTAAAGTGAGAATGACATTTAGATGGTATGGTGAGGGAAATGACAGCATTACTCTCAAGCAAATCAAGCAAATTCCTGGGGTAGAAGGAATTGTGTGGGCACTTCATGATGTTCCAGCAGGTGAAGAGTGGCCAATGGACAAAATCAACGAAGTGAAAAAACAAGCAGATGACTACGGACTGAATATAGATGTTGTTGAAAGTGTAAATGTTCATGAAGATATTAAACTAGGATTACCTACAAGAGACAAATATATTGAAAACTATAAAAGAACGATTGAGAAGTTGGCATCCGTTGGCGTAAAAGTCATATGCTACAATTTCATGCCAGTTTTTGACTGGACGAGAACAGAATTATTTAAAGAAATGGAAGACGGTTCAACGGCTCTCTTCTATGAAAAAGCAAAAGTTGTTGGTATGGACCCAAATGAATTAGTTGAAAATATTTCTAAAAACTCTACCTTTACAATGCCTGGCTGGGAGCCAGAAAGATTATCTCGATTAAAAGAACTTTTTGAAGCATATAAAGGAGTTACTCAAGAAGATTTATTTGAACATCTATCATATTTTCTTAAAGAAGTAGTTCCTGTTGCAGAGGAAAATGGAATAAGAATGGGTATACATCCGGATGATCCACCATGGCCTATTTTCGGATTACCTAGAATTGTTTGTAATAAAGGAAATATTAAGCGTATTTTGGATGTTGTAGATAGTAAATCTAATGGTGTAACACTATGTAGTGGTTCACTTGGAGCAAATCCATCCAATAATATTGCAGAGATGGTTCGTGAATTTGCAGATCGTATTCCATTTGCCCATATTCGAAATGTAAAAGTCTATGAAAATGGTGACTTTATTGAAACATCCCATCGAACATCTGATGGTTCTGTTGATATCTATGAAATTGTTAAAGCATACCATGAGATAGGCTTTGAAGGTTATGCGAGACCAGACCATGGTAGACATATTTGGGATGAAGTATGTAGACCAGGTTATGGCTTATATGATAGGGCACTAGGTATTATGTACCTCTGGGGAATATGGGATTCATTAGAAAGAGCACACAGGAGGAACTAATGATGCTACCGATTCATGATCAATTAAAAGGCAGAGTAGCTGTTGTCACAGGCGGAAGTGGTGTTTTGTGTAGCGCAATGGCAAAAGAACTTGCAAGGCAAGGAGTTAAAGTTGCGATTCTAAACAGAACTGCTGAAAAAGGTGAAAGCGTCGCTCGCGAAATTAGAGAACTCGGTGGAGAAGCGATATCTATTTCATGTAATGTACTCGATGGTGAAAGCGTGAAACAAGCAGAAGAAATCGTATCAAATGAACTTGGTGTTTGTGACATTCTTATAAATGGAGCAGGGGGAAACCATCCTAGTGGTACGACCACGAACGAAACATTAAACCAGGATGACCTTAATAAGGAAGGTCTGCAAACATTTTTTGATTTAACAAAAGAGGGCTTTGGCTTTGTTTTTGATTTAAACATTGTTGGCACATTACTTCCTACGCAAATTTTCGCAAAGAAGATGGCGAATCGTAAAGGTGCAGTCATCATCAATATGTCTTCGATGAGCGCACCATCACCAATGACAAAAGTTCCCGCTTACAGTGCTGCTAAAGCAGCAATCGACAACTTTACACAATGGCTTGCCGTACATATGGCTGATGCAGGTATTCGTGTGAATGCCATAGCACCCGGATTCTTTCTAACTGAACAAAATAAAAAACTACTGAAAAATGAAGATGGTAGCTTAACAGAACGTTCTGAGAAAATTATTGCACACACCCCAATGCGAAGATTTGGTAAACCAGAAGACTTACTAGGAACACTGCTATGGCTAGTAGATGAAACCACTTCAGGCTTTGTAACAGGAATTACTGTTCCAGTTGATGGTGGATTTATGTCTTATTCTGGAGTTTAGGTTTTTGATAGAAGCTTCTATTATTAAGATAACTAATAAGAAGACGTTTTTCTTTAAGAGTATGTAGTTCGGTTTTCGAGTACAAAAACTTAATTAGTAACAAAAAGATGCAGCCGGATTCGCAACTGAATGGACTGCATCTTTTTGTTGCTTATCAAGGTTTAATAAATGTAACGCTAATTGGATTGCTTACAACACAATCACAAAAGTAAGTGTCAGTGGTGAGTTTGTTTTACGAAATTAAGTGGGGTGAAGTGGTGGGCTTTTCGATATTCAAGGTAGAAAATACTGTTGAAGAAAAGACTCTGATATTATTCATTGTTGATTTTTCGTGGAGGTATAGGAATTGATAGGAGGAGAAATTCCGGTTAACGTGTATAGTAGGTGCTTAAGAAGCCTATATAAGCGGATATATTCCGGTTAATTTCTCTTTATTTAACTAAATCTAAAGATAAAGTTCATATAAGCGGAAAAACTCCTCTTATTCTGCGGGGAATGTTGGTATTTCACGATTTAAACGGAATTATTCCGTTTATTTTTTTCTAATTTAGTGAAACACATCTATAGGATGCAAAATACTGTAAAAAGACTTGGAGACACAATCTTCCCAGATTATTGCTCATCAAATTATCGATTAATTTAAGTGCGAATTACTGTTCGAATTGTAAGATTATATCTAAACGTCTTTTTATTATAGTTGTTTTTAAAATAACAAAAAAGTCTAGAGAAATAACCAATTAAATTATATACTATATTTACGAAATAGAACATTAAAGATATAAATGAAACAATAACGAACAATAGAGGGTTCTCGAAAAGAAAACTGGACCTTTTACACTAGGTTTGTTTTTGTTCAATCCTGTCCTATAATAGTAAAATAAAGAAAATAACGGGGGACATAAAGAATGCTTGCAGTGGAACGGCATGAACGTATTTTAGATCAACTAGATAAAAATAAGATTGTAAAAGTATCTGAGCTTAGTAAGCTGTTAGAAGTAACTGAGAAAACGATTCGCGGGGACTTGGAGCTGTTAGAAAAAAGAGGTCTTCTAAATCGAATTCACGGTGGAGCCGTATTGGCAGAGGACGAAGGAAGAATGCTACCAATTGCGGAACGACAATCGGGATATAGTGATGTCAAATCTGCGATTGCAAAAGAGGCTGTCAAGCTCATTGAACCGAATGAAACGATTTTAATGGACGGAGGCAGTACGACGATAGCTATTGCAGAGTTACTTGGAGAATTTCCGATTACTGTCATTACAAATGATTTGAAAATAGCGAATGTGTTGCTTTCAAAAAGCAATGTTCAATTAATTGTTTTAGGTGGAACAAGAATTGATAAATCTTCCTCTTTGATGGGGGCACAAGCTACTGAAATGCTAAAGCGAATGAGAGTGAATCGTTTGTTTTTCGGTACAACAGGAATCTCAGTTGAACATGGATTAACCGTTTTTAATAGTATCCATGCTGATTGGAAAAAACAAATTATATCATGTGCAGATCATATTACGTTGTTGGCTGATTCATCAAAATTTGAAAAGGTTGCTCTTATACAATTTGCAAAATTTGATGAAGTAAATGAAATTGTAACAGATACAAATCTTGATCCACATATAAAAGAAACATTAGAAAATAGTCACGTGCGATTACATCTAGCAAATGTATAAAGATTAGAAGAAAAGATGATAAACGAACAATTAATCGTTGTCATCTTTTTTATTTATGTTATAATCAAACTATAATGAACTTAAACAAACAATAAAGAACATATTGATACAAGAGGAGGTATGAAAATGGGTTCGCTTTTTTCACTGGAAGGAAAGGTTGCTCTATTAACAGGAGCAAGTCGAGGACTAGGACAGGGAATGGCAGTTGGTTTAGCAGAAGCAGGAGCAACTGTTATTGGAGCCGGTATGAGTGATATGTCCGAAACAAAAGAAAAAATTGAAGCGGTTGGTGGCGTATTTCATGGATTGAAAATTGATTTATCAGTAGATCATGCAGCTGAACAATTAGTTTCAGAGGCCCTTAAATTAACAAACAAGATTGATATTTTAGTTAACAATGCAGGAATTATTAGAAGATCTGAAGCTGAAAATTTTTCCGATGATGATTGGTATGAAGTAATTAAAGTTAATCAACATTCTGTTTTTCAATTATGTAGAGAAGTTGGTAAACATATGCTTGAAAACGGTTCAGGTAAAATTGTGAATGTTGCCTCAATGCTTTCGTTTCAAGGTGGGTTAAGAGTACCAGCATATACAGCGAGTAAACATGCTGTTGCAGGATTAACAAAATCTCTTGCGAATGAATGGTCTAGTAGAGGTGTGAATGTAAACGCTATCGCACCGGGGTATATGGAAACAGATAACACAGCACAGCTACGTGCAAACAAAGATCGAAATGAGTATATTACATCTAGAATTCCACAAGGTCGCTGGGGAACACCTGAAGACCTAAAGGGTGCTGTCATCTTTTTAGCATCAGATGCTTCAAGTTATGTGAACGGTCATATTTTATGTGTTGATGGTGGATGGATGAGTTCATAAACACTTATTGTTTTTATATTTTTAAGAAAAAAGCGAATTCGAAAGGGGAAATTTTTAATGGAAATCAGACACGCTACAAATCCAACAGACTTTAAAACATATACAACAGAAAGATTAAGAAATGATTTTTTAATTGATTCACTTTTTGTTCAAGGTGAAATTAATATGACATACTCTCACTATGATCGTGTTGTCACAGGTGGGGCAATCCCAACTAATCAATCTCTTAAGTTAGAGGATCAAGAAACATTAAAAACTGAATATTTCTTAGAAAGACGTGAAGTTGGTATTATTAATATTGGTGCTGAAGGTACTGTTTTAGTTGATGGGCAAGCTTATACATTAAATAAAAGAGACTGCTTATATGTTGGTATGGGAAACAAGGAAGTATTATTTGAAAGCAGCAATGCTTCTGATCCTGCAAAATTTTACATTGTTTCTACTACAGCACATAAACAATATCCAACAAAGAAGGCACCAATCGAAGATGCAGAGCCAACTCATTTAGGATCTGATAGTGAATCAAATAAACGTACAATTTACAAATATATTCATGCAGATGGTATTCAAAGCTGTCAACTAATGATGGGAATGACGTTATTAGAGCCAAATAACATGTGGAATACAATGCCGGCACATTTACATGACCGTCGTATGGAAGTTTACCTCTACTTTGATATGGATGAAAATTCAAGGGTTTTCCACTTCATGGGTGAGCCTAAAGAAACTCGTCATCTATTAGTGAAAAATGAACAAGCGGTCCTATCTCCACCATGGTCCATTCATTCCGGTGTTGGAACAAGCAATTACACATTCATCTGGGCAATGGCGGGAGAAAATTATACGTTCACAGACATGGATGCTGTGAAAATGGAAGATTTAAAGTAAATAAACCATTTAAATGCAAGCAAACAAACAAGAAAAATAGTGCATGACTCTTTTTGAGGAGATGCACTATTTTTTATTGTTAGGAAATTATCACTGCATTAATTGTGGACAATGCTTCGACAGCCAGCTTCAGCGCCTAGCCCCCTCGAGGTCATAAGGCGATTTAGAATATAAGGCAAAGAACGCCTTCTATTCTAAATCACCTTATGCTTGTCGGGGCTGTACGAGGCGCTTACGCTTTTGGTATGAAAAAGTAAAAAAATTATAAAAAGTAGTAAAAAATATGCTACTTAGCTTAAAACATTCACTCTATTATTAAACGTAATACTTCGAGATGAAATGGAGGAAACTTTGTGGAATCGTCTAGCTGGATGGGAGGCTTGTTACGAGTTTGTGACTGGATTAGTAAGTTAGCTTATCTGAATTTATTATGGTTGGGTTTTACAGTAGTGGGATTTGGTGTTTTAGGTTTTGCGCCTGCAACGGTGGCTATGTTCACAATTTTACGTAAGTGGATCATGGGGGAAAGTAGTTTCGCAATCTTTCCTTTATTTTTGTCAGTTTACAAAAGTGAATTTAAGAAGGCGAATATATTATGGAGTTGCCTTTTAGTTTCAGTCTTATTTATGTATGTTGACTGGGTTTTAATCCACTCAATGCAAGGAATTTTACATTACATGCTTTTAACTTTCTTTGTTATAGCTTTCATTTTCATACTAATGATCACCATGTATATATTTCCAGTTTATGTTCATTTCGAAGGATCGGTCCTACACTACTTTAAATCTGCTATTCTTCTAGGTGCTTCGTTTCCAGGTCGTACTTTTTTAATGATGCTATCAGTAGGAACTGGGAGTTTAGTTAGTATCCTTTTTCCTGGTGTTGGTCTATTGTTTTGTGGAAGTGGAATTAGCTTTGCATTAATGTATTTCTCTTTTTCAATTTTTAAAACGAACCTAGCAAAGACTAAATAGTTTAAGTGAGAAAGTCAAAATTATTATAACTTTCATCAAAATACTGTTAAGTAATTGAAATTTTTCTTTTTATAATAAAGGTATATTACAAAAGAGAGGTGATACCCGATGAGTCCAAAAACAGAAGTAACAACATCCTCAAATGTTTCGGTAAGGAAGAAAAGAGGATCCGTTAAAAGAACAGAAAGCTTAGCAGGGTTTTTATTTGTATCACCAATGCTGATCGGTGTTTCAATTTTAGTCCTACTGCCAATTTTTGCAACGTTTATTCTTAGTTTTGCAGATTGGAAGTTTATTCAAAGTATTGATCAGTTAAAGTGGATAGGCTTTGATAACTTTAAAGATTTGATGGACGATAAGGTGTTTTTAAAGTCTCTATTAAATAATGCACTCTTTATTTTTACAGTCCCTATTTGTATGGCGGTCTCCTTATTGTTAGCTGTGGTTATTGATAAAAGCGTTTACATGAAAAGTTATTTTAAGGTAGCATTTTTCATGCCATATATTTCAAGTGTAGTAGCAATTGCGGTTGTCTGGCAGGTTTTATTCCACCCTTCTGCAGGACCGATTAACCAAACATTGATGGCTTTAGGAATTGCCGATCCACCAAAGTGGATTGCTGATCCGAATTTTGCCTTAATTTCTGTTATGCTAATTCAAATCTGGATATCGATTGGGTTTAACTTGATTATCTATATTGCAGGCTTACAATCGATTCCACAAGAGCTATATGAGGCAGCTGATATGGATGGAGCAAATTCTTGGGTGAAATTTCGCCATATTACGTTCCCAATGGTATCTCCAACGTCCTTTTTCTTGCTAATTACAGGAATTATTTCGACGTTCAAAGTATTTGACCTAATCGCTGTATTAACAAAAGGTGGTCCTCTACATTCAACAAGTATGCTTGTATGGCACTTATATGATACAGCTTTTGTGAACCTAGATATAGGTTACTCCTCTGCAATCGCAGTGATCTTATTCTTGATTGTTTTCTTAATTACAATCTTCCAATGGATTGGTCAGAAAAAATGGGTTAATTATTAAAGGGGGGATAATATGACAAGCCGTTTAAATGTTCAAAAAGTAATCATTACAATAATCATATTTATCGTTAGTATCATGTTTTTACTGCCGTTTGTTTGGATGCTTTCAACCTCATTTAAAATAGAAGCAGATGTATTTAAGTTTCCGATTCAATGGATACCAGAAAGATGGAATGGGTTTAATAACTACCAACAAGTATGGTTTGGAGAATTTCCGTTTTACCTATATTACTGGAACTCTATTAAAGTAGCTGTTCTGACGACAGTTGTATCATGTACGGTTTCAGCTTTAGCAGCTTATGGATTTTCTAAAGTAGATTTTCCTGCTGGGAAATGGTTGTTTCTGATTGTACTAGCGACTTACATGGTTCCACCACAAGCAAGCTTGGTGCCACAATTCATTCTATATCGAAATATAGGATTGTTTGATAGCCATTTAGGTCTTATATTGTTGGGAAGCTTTAGTGTTCTAGGAACGTTTATGCTACGTCAATTTTTTATGGGAATTCATAATGAATATATAGATGCTGCGAAAATAGATGGTGCAGGTCATTGGCGAATTTTCTGGTCTATTGCTCTACCAATTGTCCGTCCCGCCGTTGCTACTTATGCCATCTTGAGATTCATATGGACCTGGAATGACTATCAAAACCCATTAATTTTCTTACGTACAGACGCCCTATATACGATTCAATTAGCTATGCAAAAGTTTACGACAATTAATGGAGAATTTTATTCCCTGATCATGGCCGCGGCTGTATCGGCGATTCTACCATTATTAATCGTATTTATTATTGGTCAAAAGCAAGTAATTGAAGGCATTGCTCTAGGTGGGGTAAAAGGATAATCGAATAAAAGTCAAATAATTCTTAATAGAGGTAAAATAATTTACATTTGATGATCAATGGCCTTTGCTATAATTCGTGTTGTAAGGGCTTTCCTAATAAAATGAAAGCGATTTAATAATGAACAAGGGGGATGTAACATGAAGAAAAAGTTTTGGTCTACAGTATTTGCATCTACAATGCTTGTTGGTGCCTTAGCAGGTTGTTCTGGTGGAGGGGGAGAAAGTGCTTCTGGATCGGAAGATGAAAAAGATACAAATGCAACCGAAGAAGCAGTTACAATCAAATTTCATACTCACGGTAATGAAGCTAGCTACAATTGGGAAAAAACAATTACTGCTTTTGAAGAGGAATATCCTAATATTGACGTTGATTTAGTTATTCTTAGTGAAAAGGGAGATACGCAAGAAGCAACGCAAAAGCTTGATTTAGCTGCTGCATCTGGTGAACAGCTGGATGTTCTTATGTTTAGTGATCCAGCAAGCTATGCTCAACGAGTTGCTTTAGGAATGGTAGCACCGATCGATGAGTTTATTGAAGAAGACGGATATACATTAAGTGAAGAATATAAAGTTGACACCAAAATTGACGATAGCTACTATGCTTTACCAGGTAAATTTAATCCATGGTATGTTCTTATGAATAAAAATCATTTAGATGAAGCAGGTTTAGAAGTACCAACTGATTGGACTTGGGATGAATATATGGAATATGCGAAAAAGCTAACAACTGATGATCATTACGGCACATATTTCCATGGTCCACAGGGTGGTGGCTGGATGGAATTTATGAAACTAGCTCTTGCTAGTGAAGAAGATAATACAGAGTTCGTTAAAGCTGACGGAACATCAAACTTTGACAGTCCTCTATTCAAGAAAACATTAGAAATGCGTGCTCAAATGGAATTAGAAGACAAGTCATCAGTTCCTTATACAGATATTATCTCTCAAAAGCTTCATTATCGTAATCAGTTCTTTGGTCAAGATGCAAGCACGATTTTAATTGGAAGCTGGATGAATACAGAGCTTGGTGGAACAGATCAATTCCCACTTGATTTTAATGTAGCAGTAGCACCTTATCCGAAAAACGAAGCAGGAGATGAGGGTGGCTATACACCTGTTACAACTGACTTTATGTCTGTTGCTGCAAACT
This sequence comes from Metabacillus sp. YM-086, assembly GCF_048059995.1. NCBI lineage: Bacteria > Bacillati > Bacillota > Bacilli > Caryophanales > Bacillaceae > Metabacillus > Metabacillus sp. YM-086. Next base: position 56,584 of record NZ_JBLUOI010000024.1, read on the forward strand.
CAGAGCATAAAAAAGAAGCATACACATTTATTCGTTGGTACACAACGGAAGGACAACTTGTACAAGGGAAAAATGTCCCATCATGGAACGGTGTAAGCGATGATGAGTTAGGTTCTATTATAGATGGCATTTTGGCTGGTACAGCAACACCAGAAAAGGTAGACCGTGATTCACTTGTTAATGTACTGAAAAACGCTAAATCATCTAAAATCATTCCACCTGTAGCTTATCAAGCAGAGCTTTATAAGGTGGTTAATGAAGAATATGAAAAACTAATTCTAGGTGAACAAGATATTGATGCTACATTAAAAGCAACACAAGAACGTGCACAAGAAATAATCGACAATAATCAATAGTCGTTTGATAAAATAATAAACAGGGGCGTAAAAAACCGTTTCCGCCCTCAAACTTTTTCTTAACTGAGGAGGATTGGTTATGTGGAATCGGATACAGCAAAAGCTGACGCCCCATTCTTTTCGTTATAAAGTCATTTTAACTTCCATTATTTGCATCGTGATTCCTGCTATTATAACGTTGTTTATCTACAGTTATTTAACAAAAGATGCCATGAAGGAGCAAGCATTATCAAATGCAAATAGAGAACTTATCTTAGCAAGTGAATATGTAACAAAATTACTTGATGATATGCTGTATGTTGCTAATTTTGTTCAAATAGATTCAGAGATTAATACCATATTAAAAAAGCATGCTAAAGAAGATAAAAACCAAGTTGTACAACAAAATGAATACTACGAAAACTATATGGAATACAGCAAAGTGGCAAAAACAATTGAAAACATTACTTTGCTTGGTGAGAAGTCATATGTAACAATTCTTCTGAAAAACGGAAAACATTACACCAATTACTCTTTGAGTGAATATAATCCTGAACAGCTCTTCCAAGAACCATGGTTCAAAGAACTAGATGGAGTTTTTGGTTATGAAGCGGTGTGGATCGGTAGTCAGCCAACAGTGTTTCAATCTGAACAAAAATCTAGCCCATATCAAATTTCTGTCGCAAGAACGCTAAGAGATTCGAATCTGAAAATATACGGATACGTTATTGTGACAATCATGGAAAACAAAGTAAAACAAGCATTTGAAAGCATGCCTGGTAAAGAAGAAATGATGTTAGTTGATTCTTCTAATAAAATATTATCACATGCTAATAATGAAAAAATCGGAACATCGTTTCCTTATCTAGAGCAAGTGAAAAAGAAAGATTTCTCAAATATAATGACGATTTCAAATCAAGATTACCTCTATGCAGACCACAAGATTTCTTATACCGGATGGAAATTAGTATCAATAAATCCATATAAGCAAGCAATTTTTAAAATTAACTCCATTTTTAACAAAGTATTTTTAACTCAATTGATCTCATTTATTATCTTTTTTCTTCTATTAACTTATGTTATTCAAACCATTACAAAACCACTTGTTCACTTAGGAGATGTCGCATCATCTGTACAAAGTGGGAATTTAAACGTTCGTTCACATATTCATAGCAAAGACGAAATAGGGAGATTATCAATTTCGTTTGATTCCATGCTAGATAAAATCAATGAAATGATTCGAGAAATTACTGAAACCCAAGTAAGAAAACGAAGAGCAGAATTTGCTATGCTACAGGCTCAAATTAATCCACATTTTCTATTTAATGTCTTAAATTCTATTCGGATGAAAGTTATGAAAAAAGGAGATTATGAAAGTGCGGAAATGATTAGCTCTTTATCTAAGCTACTGCGAATGACCATTGATAAAGATAAAGGGATGATTTCGTTTAAAGAAGAGGTAGACATTGTAAAAGATTATGTCACTTTAATGAATATGCGCCAAAAAGAAGCGTTGAATTTTGAAATTAGTGTTTCAGCAGCTGCTTATTTGGAAGCGATACCAAGATTTATCCTACAGCCTATTATTGAAAACTCCATTATTCATGGACTAAATCAGAGTGCAGGAGAAATCTTGTTAAACGCTTATGTGAAAGGAAATGATTTTTATATTACGATTGAGGACAATGGTGAAGGGATGGATGAAGATTCATTAAAAAACCTTCGTAATAAGCTTCGTTTAGATTCAAATTCAATAGCGGGTCAAAACAAGAGTGGCTTCTCAAGTCTTGGAATCTCAAATGTGTTTGAACGGATGCGAATGACATTCGGTGATTCTTTTAGTATGGAAATAGATAGTGAGAAGGAAAAGGGAACAAAGGTAGTGATGTCCGTTTCTAGAGGGGGGAGAAGATAGTGTATAAAGTAATGCTAGTAGATGATGATTATCCTGTTTTGGAGCTATTATCTGAAATAATCGATTGGGAACAGTTAGGGTTAACACTTCAAAGTACTCATGAAAATGGAGCGAATGCACTGAATTCTGCCTTAAATGAAATGCCAGATATCCTAATCACCGATATTGGGATGCCCAAAATGAATGGAATAGAGCTAACACAAAAATTAAAGGAACTAAATCCAAATTTAAAAGTGTGTATGTTAACTTGTCACAATGAGTTTGAATACGCGCATAAAGCATTAAAGCTAAATGTTCAGGATTATCTTCTAAAAGATACACTTAATCCAAAAGATTTGGATGTTTTATTAGACAATATAAGAAAAAATCTTGATGAAGAAAATAGTAAAAAATTAAAGGAATCACAATTAGAAAATATAGTAGAAAGAAATCGTGAGTCTATGAAGCGTGAGTTTCTTCGAAAAGCTATTTATCAACAAATTTATAGCCATAGTGATTGGTATAATGAAGCATTTTCTCTTGGATTAAATTTAAAAAGCTCAACTTATATTCCTGTACTATGTTTTGTTCAAGAATATCAAGCGGCTAAAAAGTCTTTTCAGTCAGAAGATACATTAGTGTTTTCTCTACAAAATGTTATAGGTGAGGTACTAAATAATGATGGTATTGAAGCTGTTCATTTTACATTAGGAAGCAAAGAATCGTTTCTGTTTTTCTCCTATCATTCAACCTTAAAAGCAGACAGTTATGGCAAAGCGTATGAATGTATAAGAAAGATTCAAAGTCATGTATCAAAAACATTAAATATTTCTCTTTCATTTTTAATTGGTGAACTAATAGATGATCAAGCATCCTTTCAAATAAAGAGTAAAAGTTTACTAGAGAGTACACAGCAACGTTTTTATATGGAGAAAGCTTCAGTTGAAAAAAAACGTCATGAAGCAGTCTCAAGAGAAAGCTTATTTGAATGGTATGATGAAGCATCTTTTGAAATAAGACAGCTAATTATCGCGAAAGATGCTTCAAAAATAAATCCAGTCGTTTCAAAATGGATGATGGTTTTTAAAGAAAAGCAATATTCGGCAGAATTTGTGAAGGACTGGGTGCTAAAGCTCCTATTAGATCTGAAAGTAAAATTGAAGGCTCTGCAGTTTTTTGGAACAAAATCTTCAGATGAAGTGCTACATGAAGAAATTCTAAGTATTGACTCATTAGCTGATTTAAGAGTTTGGCTTATTAAGTATTTTGAAATGCTTCTCTCAGCTGTTAATGATGTTAGTACACAATCAAGACGTAAAGAAGTAATTGAGGCGTGTAAATATGTAGAAGTTCATTTAGAGAAGAAGATAACACTTGATGAAGTTGCGAATGTTTTGTATTTAAATCCGAGTTATTTTAGTAGACTTTTCAAAAAAGAAGTTGGAGAGACATTCGTAGAGTACGTAACAAAGGCAAAGATGACAAGGGCAAAGGAATTACTCGAGCAAACAACTGATTCAGTCGGCAAAATTTGCGAAAGGCTTGGGTATGATAACCAAAGTTATTTTATCAAGGTATTCAAAAACTATGTAGGAATTACGCCTATAGAGTTTAGAGGAGAGAGAAAACAGGCGAACTAAACTGAGAAAGGAAGATTTGATGGTTAGTAATCAAACATGGGTAAACGAAGCATGGGAAAAGACTACTATAAAACTTAAGAGAACAAGTGAGAAAATTGGAGCGAATTTTCCACATGCAAGTGTAGATGGGTCTTATCAATTAGAAGCACCTTCTTGGTGGACAGCAGGATTTTGGCCAGGACTTCAATGGCTACTGTATCGTGAAACGAAGGAGAACTCTTTTAAGGAAATAGCTGAACAATGTGAAGAGAAACTTGATAGCGTTATTACGGACTACTATAAGCTGGATCATGATATGGGATTTATGTGGACGTTAACAAGTGTGGCAAGATATAAGCTTCTAGGTGAAGAAGACTCTAAAAGACGTGCTCTTTTGGTGGCGAATTTATTAATGGGAAGGTTTAACTCTGAGGGAAATTATATTCGTGCCTGGAATCCCTGGCATGAAGGAGAAGACAACTCAGGCTGGGCGATTATTGATTGTTTAATGAATCTTTCTCTATTATTTTGGGCTTCAGAAGTTACGGGAGATCCACGTTATAAGCATGTTGCAAAAAAGCATGGAGAAACAGTGCTGGAACACTTTATTCGAAAAGATGGTTCTGTTCACCATATTGTTCGGTTTGATCCGGTTACGGGTGAGCGAGTCGAAGCAATTGGTGGTCAAGGTTTTTCACCAGATTCAGCATGGTCCAGAGGAACTTCGTGGGCTGTTTATGGGTTAACGCTATTGTATAAACACACACAAGAAGAGCAATATCTTCAAGCTGCTAAAAATGTATCACACTTTTTTATTGCCAATCTACCGGATGATTCTGTACCATATTGGGATTTTAGATTACCAGATCACATCACAAAGCACCGTGATTCATCAGCAGGAGCAATTGCTGCTTGTGGATTACTTCTTTTAGGCAGTTTAGTCGAGCCTTCTGAACAAAGAATGTATAAAGAAGCAGGCACAAAAATTTTAAAATCTCTTTATGAGAATTATGGAGCTTGGGAAGATCTGAATGAAGACGGATTAATTCTTGAAGGAACAAGTCATTATCCTGAAGGGAAAAACATAGACGTTCCACTAATTTATGGGGATTACTATTTTGTTGAAGGTCTGGCTATGTTAAAGGGACATAAACAGTTATTTTGGTCTGTCGATAAATAAAATCGGGAGGGAGTAAGTGATCATATGCTTACAAAAAAACGATCATTAATGAGCAATCCTCTTAAAACGAAGCAAGATGTTGAAGATGCATTTAGAGAATTGTGTGATCCATTAAAGCAATATTATAGTAAAGGATTTGCTCGAATACATTTAGGTCATACAAGTGCTGCTTATTCTGATTCTATTGCAGGCCTTGAAGGCTTCTCACGGATATTATGGGGATTAGCTCCTTTGCTTGCGGGAGAAGATTATAATGAAAATGAGTTATTGGAGATGCATTTGGAAGGCATTAAGAATGGCACAAACCCTCTGCATGACGAATATTGGGGTGAAATAACAGACTATGATCAAAGAATAGTAGAGATGGCTGCCTTTGGTCTAGCACTGATTTTAATACCTGAAAAAATATGGGATCCACTTAGTGAGGAAGAAAAGGGGAATTTTAGTCGTTGGTTAAATCAAGTTAATCACTGTCAAGCACATGATTGCAATTGGCTTTTCTTTTCGGTCATTGTTAATTTAGGTTTTCAGAATGTTGGACTGCCGTATCATTCAAAAAAGGTAGAGGAAAATCTAGATAGAATTGAAACATTTTACTTATCAAATGGCTGGTACTCAGATGGCACCGATGGTCATGTTGATTATTATGTTCCTTTTGCTATCCAATTTTATAGTCTAATCTATGCGAAGGTTATGGAAGATAAAGATCCGATTCGTTCACAAAAATATAAGGAACGAGCAGAAGTATTTGCTAAAGAATTTATCACTTGGTTTTCTTCAGAGGGTTCCTCTCTTCCTTATGGCAGAAGTTTAACATACAGATTTGCTCAATCATCGTTTTGGAGTGCTGCAGTTTATGCAGGGATTGAGCCTTTTTCATTAGGTGTGATGAAGGGGATTCTTCTGAGAAATCTAAGATGGTGGTTTCAGCAGCCGATCTTTAACGATTCGGGTGTGCTTACAATTGGTTATTCGTATCCGAATCTAGTGATGGCTGAAAATTATAATTCACCAGGCTCTCCGTATTGGGCATTAAAATCATTCTTGCCTTTAGCCCTACACAAGGAACATCCCTTTTGGAAAGTAGAAGAAGAACCCTTACCGGAAGTGGGTAAGAAGGTTGTTCAAAAAGAACCACATATGATTATTTGTAGAAATGAAATGAATGATCATGTTTTAGCATTTAATTCTGGTCATCTTTCAACAAATGAACATACACATACTACAGCAAAATATGAAAAGTTTGTTTATTCAACCTCTTTTGGGTTTAGTGTACCACGAGCAGAATGGGGACTTTCCCAAGGGGCCTTTGACTCTATGCTTGCCTTAAGTGAAGGAGATAATCTTTACCGTGTAAAAAGACATTGTGAAAACTATAGGGTGGAAGACGACTATATTTATAGTAAGTGGAAGCCTTGGAATGATGTAGAGGTGGAGACGTGGCTTGTCCCGGGAACTCCTTGGCATATACGAATACATCAAATCAAAACGAATAGATTACTAGATACCGCAGATGGTGGCTTTGCTTTGGGAATCGAAGATAAAAAAGTAATTTCAGAATTAGTCACAAATCAAGCTGATGAAGCATGTATTGCTTCAATGACTTGGGGAGCTAGCGGAATTATGAGTCTTCTTGGAGGAGGAAATGCTGAATTTATTTACCCTAACTCCAACACGAATATTCTTCATTCACGTACGGTTATACCAACGATTAAAACGCGAATCCATCCAGGTACTAGTATTTTAGTCAGTGCGGTATTTGGTGAAACAGAAGAGAGTTATTACACAAAGTGGGAAGAAGCGCCTATTGTAGAGATGGATTCTAACCGAATAACGATAAAAGCTTTAAATAAAAAAGCTCTTGAAATCAACATTTAGTGGGGTGGCTACTAATTTGACATTAACAGCGGAGCAGTTAAATAGTTTTATAGATCATAATAAAACTTTACTTTTGTTTTCGTCAAAAGAGGAACAGCATCAATGGTTTCATTCTATAAAGAGCAAACAGTCATTCCAGTCCTTACTTGATGAGATAAAAGCTGAAGCTGATAAGCTATGTAAAGAGCCAATTACAGAGTTGTCATTTTTTGACTTTACCCTTTTTAGGGAAACAGGTTCAAGACTAGAGTACGAAAAACACTACTTTACTAAAAGAAAAAGATTAAATACGTTTGCTATTATGTGCCTTCTTGAACCTGATCAACCAATCTATTTAAAAGAACTTCATGAGGTGATTTGGAGTATCTGTAATGAATATAGTTGGTGTTTGCCAGCGCATTTAAAAGATAGACCTGAGATGTTAGAGGAAAGTGATTTCTTAACATTAGCTGAACAGCCTCACTATACGATTGATTTGTTTTCTGCTGAAACAGCTTTTGCTCTTAGTGAAATTTATCGGTTAACAGAGGATGTGCTTGATCCGCTTATCAAAAAAAGAATAGTACAGGAACTACACAAAAGGATTTTTATCCCTTTTCAACATCAGTCTTATTTTTGGGAAACATCCACACATAACTGGGCTTCAGTTTGTGCTTGTTCAATTGGTGCAGCTGGATTACATCTGTTGAATGATGAGCCGCTTTTAGTGGGAATTTTAAAGCGTGTACTGAATGCCCTTCAATATTATTTAAAAGGGTTTAATGATGATGGTGGCTGTTTAGAAGGGTACGGTTATTGGCAATACGGGTTTGGTTTTTATGTTTATTTTGCAGATTTACTAAAAGTAAAAACAGCAGGAAACGTAGATTTGTTTGATCAGAAAAAAGTCCATAAAATGGCTCTCTTTCAACAAAAATGTTTTATACATAAAAAGAAAGTAGTGAACTTTTCTGATTCAACAGAGGAAGCGACTGTTTTCCTTGGACTTAGCCATTATTTAAGTCGCATGTATCCAGAAATAGAAGTGCCTAAAAACGAGCTTCGAGCTTCATATAGTGAAGATCATTGCAGCAGATGGGCACCAGCTATTCGCAATTTACTTTGGTTTGATGAAACTAAGAGAGGGCAAGAGTGGCGAGAAACAACCTATTATTTAAACGATTCTCAGTGGTTTATTTCAAGAAATAATGGCTATGCTTTTGCCTCTAAAGGTGGTCACAATAACGAACCTCATAATCATAATGATATCGGTCACTTTATTCTACAAGCTAATGGTGAAACCTTTCTTAAAGATTTAGGAAGTGGTATGTATTGTGAAGCCTATTTTAGTGATAAGAGATATGAGTTTTTATGTAACGGTTCACAGGGACATTCGGTACCAATTATTAATAATCAATTGCAAAAAGATGGCCCAAGCTATTGTGCGAGAATAATAGATCAGCTCCAGCAGGATGAAGAAGATATGTTAGAAATGGACTTGGCAAAAGCATATGAAGTTTCGGTGTTAAACAGTTTGGTAAGAAGATTTGTTTGGAAGAAAGTAAATAAACCTATGTTAGTATTAACAGACACTTATAATTTCTCTTCAACTCCGGACTCAATCGTAGAACGATTCATCACTCCCGTTTTATCATTATCTTATGAATCTGATGGAATTGTATTAACTGGTGACCAAAGTATTAAAATTTCATATGATTCTAGTCTACTTGACTTGACGGTGAATGAAAAAGATTTTCTTAATCATTTTGGTGAAAAGGAAAGGTTTTGTCAGTTGGATTTTTCTGTGAAGGAACTGAGTCAATTGTGTCGAGTGGAGTTTGAGTTTTCCTTTTTATAATGAAGAAGCAGCACTAGGAACCGTCCCTCAAAGGTTGGTTCCTATCTTCAAAACTACTCTTTCTACTATATGATTTTATTTCATCTAGGGAATTCGTATACCTACTATATAATAGAAGTTAGCTAAAAACACTTCTTCTTTTTTACTATACATGTCTGTAGTCTTCATCTTTCTTGATATAATTTACCTACAATAACTAATCGTTATTAGTGGGTATAAATACCAATTTATAATTTATACAATTTGTTGACTTTACTAACCCCTGATGATAAGATGTTCCTTGTCCCTTCGTAGAAGGATACTGTTAGGTTATTTTTATATGAGATATGTTGGATAGAATGACCTAAAAAACATTTTAGAGACATTATTGACTTCTGTGAAGTTAAGTGATAAGATGTATTTTGTCGCTAGGAAATGTTAGTGACTTTTATTATCTCTAAAAATTATTCAGAGAAGTTGACAACGGAGAAGTTATTTGATACAATGATTTCTGTTGCTGGTTTCTTTGAAACCTAGCTTGATAGTTCTTTGAAAACTAAACAAAACAGAAACGTCAACGTTTTAAAGAATTAATTATGAGCTTTATCAACTCTTTATTGGAGAGTTTGATCCTGGCTCAGGACGAACGCTGGCGGCGTGCCTAATA
>NZ_JBLUOI010000025.1:0-64869 GCF_048059995.1 Metabacillus sp. YM-086
CCTATAGCTCAGCTGGTTAGAGCGCACGCCTGATAAGCGTGAGGTCGATGGTTCGAGTCCATTTAGGCCCACCATAAAATGTTATTGATCCGCAGTAGCTCAGTGGTAGAGCTATCGGCTGTTAACCGATCGGTCGTAGGTTCGAGTCCTACCTGCGGAGCCAAATTGGGGAAGTACTCAAGTGGCTGAAGAGGCGCCCCTGCTAAGGGTGTAGGTCGCGTAAGCGGCGCGAGGGTTCAAATCCCTCCTTCTCCGCCAGTAAATTATATTGTTAAGGCCCATTGGTCAAGCGGTTAAGACACCGCCCTTTCACGGCGGTAACACGGGTTCGAATCCCGTATGGGTCATTAAAAGCACTGCAATTTTGCAGTGCTTTTTTATTTTTTAGAAATATAGAAGTCAAATATAAAGCAGCATTTCTTTTAAGCAAATCCTTATAATTATAAAGATTTGCTATTTCCCTATTATTGAATATGCTTATATTTACAAAACATGCTTCGTTGAAAAACAATTATTCTCCTAATAAATATTATATAAAATATAATGTTTATTCCTTTCATCTCTACTAACATTTCCTATAAAAAACATACACATGGTTCTTTTGTTTAGCCTTTTGCTTTTTAAAATACCTTCAAACTCTGCGAAAATTTCTTTCAACAAAATTCTACAAAAAGTCGAAAAAATTATTTTGTTTATATAACATCCTCTATGAGTAATTAGTCTCCCATTAAGTAGGTAAAACGGTTTCCTTCATTAAAAATATATTATTTTCAACTCATAAATTTTTTCCTAAATCACTAGTGTTTTCTTATATTATTGTCAGTTATGGTAACAAACTGCTTTATTTGTCTACATTTTAAAAGAATAATAATACAAAAGTATTGTTATCCTCTTGTTGGTTTATGTCGGAAAAAAGAACGTTTTCATTAAAGGGAATTATTTGTAAGTCTTGAATGTTTAGCATAGATAATAAGAGGAAGGGTGAATTCTGTGATGCTCATGTGTCCATCAGACTTTGATATTCATTTATTTCATGAAGGACAGTCTTTTGAAAGCTACCGGTTCTTAGGAGCTCATGTACAGGAACAAAATGGTGTCCTGGGTACAAACTTTTGTGTTTGGGCACCACATGCGAGACAGGTAAATGTAGTAGGGAATTTTAACAAATGGAACGGTCAGGAACATCAAATGAAGAAATTAAATGAGGAGGGCATATGGAGCTTATTTATTCCTACAGTTACTGAGGGTGAGATCTATAAATATGAAATACATTCTTCAACTGGTCAAAAGCTTCTTAAGTCAGACCCATATGCTTTTCATTCTGAAGTAAGGCCTCATACTGCATCGATTGTTTATGATCTATCCGGGTTTGAATGGTCAGATCAAAAGTGGCAAAGAAGGAGAAAGCTAAGAGAAGTGTATGATCGTCCATTAGCTATTTATGAAGTTCACTTAGGTTCTTGGAAAATAAAAGAGGACGGTGAGCTATATAGCTACATTGAACTGGCGGAGATGCTTATTCCTTACGTAATAGAACACGGATTCACTCATATTGAGCTTTTACCTATAATTGAACATCCATATGATCGCTCTTGGGGATATCAAGGAACAGGGTATTATTCTGCTACAAGTCGTTTTGGATCGCCAAAGGATTTTATGGCATTTATCAATGCTTGTCATGAAGAAAATATTGGTGTCATCATTGATTGGGTTCCAGGTCATTTTTGTAAAGATGCTCATGGATTATATATGTTTGACGGGCTTCCAACGTATGAGTACACAAATGAAAAAGACCGTGAAAATTATATCTGGGGTACTGCAAATTTTGATTTAGGCAAAACAGAAGTACAAAGTTTCTTAGTGTCCAACGCGTTGTTTTGGATGGATTATTTTCATATTGATGGGTTTAGAGTTGATGCAGTCGCCAATATGCTCTATTGGCCAAATTCAAATGAACTTGTTGAAAACCCTTATGCTGTTTCCTTTATTAAAAAACTTAATGAAGCAGTATTTGCAAATGATCCGAATATACTTATGATTGCTGAGGATTCAACTGATTGGCCGATGGTTACCTCTCCAACCTCGTCAGGTGGTCTTGGCTTCAACTACAAATGGAATATGGGTTGGATGAACGATATTCTATCTTATATGGAGGCCTCTCCAGAGAATAGAAATGAACTCCACCATAAAGTTACATTCTCCTTTTTATATGCTTTTTCAGAAAACTTCATTTTACCTTTTTCTCATGACGAAGTTGTTCATGGAAAAAAATCATTATTAAATAAGATGCCGGGTGATTATTGGCAAAAATTTGCCCAATTAAGGCTTCTTTATGCATATATGTTTACACATCCTGGAAAGAAACTCCTTTTTATGGGAGGTGAATTTGGTCAGTATGATGAATGGAAGGATTTAGAGCAACTTGATTGGATATTGGAAGACTATGAGATGCATAACAAAATGCGGAGCTATTTTAAGCATTTGCTTTCAAATTATAATAAGCAAAAGTCATTGTTTGAAGTAGACCATTCATTTGAAGGTTTTGAGTGGATAGATGCAGATAACCGCGATCAAAGTATTTTTTCTTTTATTCGAAAAGGACAAAAAGAAAATGAAATGCTTGTTGTTGTTTGTAACTTTAAACCAATTGTTTATTATGATTACAAAATTGGGGTACCTATTGACACAGAATATGTAGAGATTGTAAATAGTGATGCAGAAGAGTTTGGTGGTTCAAATCAAATGAACAAAAAGAATCTTAAGGCAATAGAAGGCGAGTTTCATGGGAGGCCATATCATCTATCTATGACAATTCCACCGTATGGAGCAGTTATTCTACGTGCAGTTAAAAAAAGAGGGGAGAATAAGAATGGGAAAAAAACAATGCGTAGCAATGTTACTAGCAGGGGGTAAAGGTAGCAGGTTAAGCTCCCTTACTAAAAATTTGGCAAAGCCGGCAGTTCCGTTTGGTGGAAAATATAGGATCATAGATTTTACTTTAAGTAATTGTACCAACTCAAGCATTGATACTGTAGGGGTATTAACACAATATCAACCACTAGTTCTAAATTCATATATAGGAATTGGAAGTGTTTGGGATTTAGATCGTAAAAATGGTGGGGTAACCGTTCTTCCTCCTTACTCTGAATCCTCTGAAATGAAGTGGTATAAAGGGACAGCAAGCGCAATCTATCAAAACATAAATTATATTAAACAATATGATCCTGAATATGTACTAATTTTGTCGGGAGATCATATCTACAAAATGGATTATTCTAAAATGCTTGACTATCATATTGATAAAAATGCTGATGCCTCAATTTCTGTTATAGAAGTGCCGTGGGATGAGGCTAGTCGATTTGGAATTATGAATACCAATGACAAAATGCAGGTAGTTGAATTCGATGAAAAACCTGCTAATCCTAAAAATAATTTAGCCTCAATGGGAATTTATATTTTTAAATGGTCACTTTTAAAAGAATACTTGGAGATGGATGAACGTAATCAATATTCAAGTCATGATTTTGGTAAAGATATTATTCCTTTATTACTAGAAGAGAAACGCAATGTTGTTGCTTATCCTTTTAAAGGATATTGGAAGGATGTAGGAACGGTTAAGAGTCTTTGGGAAGCGAATATGGATTTATTAAATGATGAGTCGGAGCTAAATTTATTTGATCGAGACTGGAAGATCTACACGGTTAATTCTAATCATCCACCTCAATTTATTGCTGAAAATGCGGTAGTAACTGATTCTCTTGTTAACGACGGTTGTGTCATTATGGGAAATGTTCATCATTCCGTTTTATTCCAAGGAGTTACTGTTGGTAAAAATACAAAAATAAAAAATACGGTCTTAATGCCTGACACTATAATCGGGGAAAATGTCTACATTGAAAATGCAATCGTTCCATGTGGATTAGAAATTCCAGATGGTACTGTGATATGTCCTGATACGAATTCAGATGAAATTTTACTTGTTACAGAGGAAATCATAGATGAAATCATATCCTTGACAGAGAACAAAGTTAACTAATAGAAAAAGATCAACTGACTACAATACATTGGAAGTAGGAAGGTTAAGATGTTAGCATGTTTTTTCTTTATTATTGCATTTATTCTTTTTTAATTATTTCCAGCATGTGAAACATAAGACCTTACCTTTTCCAAAAAGGGGAGAAGGAAGAAATGAGTAATAAAATGTTAGGTGTTATTGATGCTACAGCATATAAACCGGAAATTGAAGATTTAACGATCCATCGTTCATTAGCAGCAGTTCCTTTTGGTAGTCGATATCGTTTAATAGATTTTGTTCTATCTAGTATGACAAATTCTGAGATTGAAAGTGTTGCTATTTTTCCTAAGTATTCTTATCGCTCCCTAATGGATCACATTGGATCCGGAAAACAATGGGATCTAAATCGTAAAAAAGATGGGTTATTTTTCTTCCCATCTCCTCATTTACACAATGAATATGATGAATTTGGATCTTTCCGACAATTTTCTGATCACATTGATTTCTTTTTAAGAAGTAAACAGGAGTATGCTGTTATTACCAATAGTCATACAGTTTGTAATATTGATTTTCAGAAGGTATTAAGTCGTCATATTGAAAATGGCTGTGATATAACAGAAGTTCGAAAAGATGGTCAGTCTTTACAAATGTATATTATGTCAACAAAGCTTCTTCTTGATCTTATTCAGGATAAAGAAAAAACCGGCTGCAAAACACTTGCTGACGTTATTATAGAAAATCAACATAATTTCACTATTTGTGATTATGAATTTAGTGGCTATGCCGCAGTAATAGATTCATTAGCCAACTATTATAAACATAGTATGGAAATGCTTAACCCAGCTATATGGAAAGAAATTTTCATGAAAAACCGACCGATTTTAACCAAAGCCAAAGATGAGCCACCAACCAAATATGGAAAAAATGCAGTTGTGAAGAATTCCTTAATTGCTAATGGATGTAAAATAGAAGGTTATGTGGAAAATAGTATTATTTTTAGAGGCGTTCATATCGGAAAAGATACAGTCATTAAAAATAGTGTCGTTATGCAAAAGACAAATATTGGAGAGAACTGTGTACTAGAGAATATGATTACAGATAAAGATGTAAAAGTATTGGACTATTCTAAATTAAGTGGATCACATTTAGAGCCAACGATACTAAGAAAAAGAACCATTCAAGGAGCGATGATGAACTCGTGAAAGTATTATTTGCTGTTTCAGAATGTGTACCTTTTGTAAAATCAGGAGGATTAGCTGATGTTGCAGGTGCATTACCAAAGGAATTAAAAAAACTAGGAGCTGACATTAGAGTCATTCTTCCCAAATATTCTTTAATATCAGAGTCTTATCGTGAAAAGATGACGAAAATACATGAGATCATTGTTCCGGTTGGATGGAGACAGCAGTATTGTGGAATTGAAAAATTAGAGGTTGATGGAATTACGTATTATTTCTTGGATCATGAATATTATTTTTATCGTGATTCTTTGTATGGACATTATGATGATGGTGAGCGCTTCTCATACTTTTGTAGAGCAGTACTAGAAACATTAGAAGCTATTGATTTTCAGCCTGACATCATACATTCACATGATTGGCATACAGGAATGATTAGTTATTTATTACAAAAAGAATATAGAGAGAAACCTTTTTATGAGGAAATAAAAACGGTGTTTACGATCCATAATCTCCAATTTCAAGGTGTATTTCCATACAGTATTCTCCACGATCTTTTAAATCTAGGGGATGAAGACTTTAAAAACCTAGAATTTTATGGAGATATTAGCTTTATGAAGGCAGCAATTATCTCATCAGATTTTATAACAACTGTTAGTCCAACTTATAAAGAGGAAATCCAGACAGCCTACTATGGAGAAAGGCTGGATGGTCTATTAAGATCCCGAAATACTTCTCTTTTAGGAATTTTAAATGGCATTGATGATACAGTTTATAATCCTGAAACAGATGAAAATATTCATTCACAGTTTACACCGGAAACACTCATAAAAAAAGCGGAGAATAAAGCTGCCCTACAAGCTGCTTTTGGGTTAACTGAGAGTAAAGATACACCAATTATTTCAATGGTAACTAGGTTAACGAAGCAAAAAGGTTTAGATTTAGTTAAACGTGTTTTGGATGAGGTATTAGCTAAGGATGTTCAGGTGATCATTCTTGGTACAGGAGAAAAAGAATTTGAAGATTATTTTAAGCATATGGAATGGGTTTATCCGACAAAGTTTAAAGCATACATAGGATTTGATGAGAAACTTGCACATCAAATTTATGCCGGCTCCGATTTATTTTTAATGCCATCAAAATTTGAACCATGTGGTTTGGGGCAGTTAATTGCTCTAAGATATGGGACTATTCCAATTGTCCGGGAAACGGGCGGATTAAATGACACAGTGTTTCCTTTTCAGGAAGAGTTAAAAGAAGGTAATGGATTTACGTTTAGTCATTTTAATGCCCATGATATGTTGTATTCAATAAATCGCGCTATTGAGTATTATCACCAAGATGAGGTTTGGCAAAAGATCGTCAATACTGCCATGACACAAGATTATAGTTGGAGCCAATCAGCATTAAAATATAAGCAGCTTTACACTGAATTGATCACTGGGAGTGAAGAGCATGTTCTCTAATAAAGATTCATTTAAAAAAAGCTTTTTAAAAAGGCTTGAAAGTATGTGTGGCAAAGGCTTTGAGGAATCAACTAGACGTGATCAGTACTTTACATTAGGGAATATGGTAAGAGAATATATTAGCTCTAAATGGATTGATACGAACGAGCTTTACCGAGCTGAGAATAAAAAGCAAGTATATTATTTATCAATTGAATTCCTCTTAGGTCGCTTACTTTGTCAAAACTTATTAAACCTAGGAATTAAAGAGGTTGTTGAGGAGGGTCTGGCAGAGCTTAATATTCACTTAAATGAAATAGAAGAGTGTGAGTCAGACCCAGCTCTAGGAAACGGTGGATTAGGAAGATTAGCAGCATGCTTTTTAGATTCATTGGCTACATTAAATCTTCCTGGTCATGGATATGGACTTAGGTATAAACACGGACTATTCGACCAAAAAATAGTGGATGGATATCAAGTTGAGCTCCCGGAGCAATGGTTACGACATGGAAATGTGTGGGAAGTACGGAAGCCTGATCAAGCTGTTGAGGTCTCATTCTGGGGCAGAATAGAATCAAGTTATGAAGGAAATTCTCTCATTTTTAAGCATGTAGGAGAACAAAAGGTGTTAGCCGTTCCTTATGATATGCCTGTTGTTGGCTACCAGGTCGATACCGTTAATACGTTGAGGCTTTGGAATGCAGAGCCTGCCTCATTTGGTCCAAATCAAGATGTTTTATCTTATAAGAGAGATACTGAGGCAATTACAGATTTCCTTTATCCTGATGATACACATGATGAGGGCAAAATTTTGAGGTTAAAACAGCAGTACTTCCTTGTGTCTTCAAGTTTACAAAGTATCATTCAGTCGTTTAAAAAAGAGAATTCTAACATTAGAGAACTCCATCATTACGTGGCAATTCATATAAATGATACACATCCTGCTTTGGCTATCCCTGAATTAATGAGAATATTAGTTGATATTGAAGGATTAACTTGGAATGAAGCATGGCATGTAACAACAAATACAGTGTCCTATACAAATCATACGATCTTAGCGGAAGCACTAGAGAAATGGCCAATTTATTTGTTTAAGCCATTACTTCCTAGAATTTATATGATCATAGAAGAAATTAATGAGAGATTTTGTGCAGAGCTCTGGGATCGATATCCGGGAGAATGGCAACGTATTGAGCATATGGCCATTATTGCTCACGGCCTTGTAAAAATGGCTCACCTCGCGATAGTTGGGAGTAATAGTATTAACGGGGTAGCCAAAATCCACTCCGATATTTTAAAAAATAGGGAAATGAAATCTTTCTATGAGGTTTATCCCGAAAAATTCAATAACAAAACAAACGGGATTACACATAGAAGATGGCTGCTTAAAGCAAATCCTGAATTAACAAACTTAATTAAAGAAACGATTGGTGAGGATTGGGTAAAACAGCCTGAAAAATTAATAGATTTAAAGAGACATGTTTATCATCCAACAGTAAAAGAACAGTTTGCACAGGTGAAAAGAAAACGTAAGGAAATACTAGCTAAGAAAATAGCAGAAAAAAATGGGATTCTTGTAGACATTGATTCTATTTTTGATGTTCAAGTTAAAAGATTACATGCATATAAAAGACAATTATTAAATGTTCTTCATATTATGTATTTATACAATCGAATAAAAGAAGATCCTAATTATGTTATACAGCCTCGTACATTTATTTTTGGAGCAAAAGCATCTCCAACGTATTATTATGCAAAGAAGGTTATAAAGCTTATTCATTCCTTAGCTGATAAAGTAAACAATGACCCAAGAGTTTCGCAGGTTATAAAGGTTGTATTTATGGAAAATTATCGTGTTTCACTGGCAGAGGATATCTTCCCAGCTGCAGATGTTAGTGAACAGATTTCGACTGCAAGCAAAGAGGCATCTGGTACAGGAAATATGAAATTTATGATGAATGGTGCTTTAACAGTCGGGACATTAGATGGTGCAAACATTGAGATAATGGAGGAGATTGGTAAAGATAATATTTTTACCTTTGGTCTAACTGCACAAGAGGTGCTCAAGTACGAAGAAAACGGCCGTTATCGATCAATGGAATATTATCATCATGATTTAAGAATTCGACAAGTTATCAATCAATTAACGAATGGGTTTTTCTCAGAGGATGAAGGAGAATTTGAGTCAATTGCTGATTCCTTACTCGTCCAAAATGACCAATATTTTGTTTTGCGTGATTTTGCCTCTTATATTGATATACAAGAAAAGGTCGGAATAGCTTATCAAAACCGAGAAAAATGGCTGGAGCAAGCATTAATAAACGTTTCACATTCAGGCTTCTTCTCAAGTGACAGAACCATTTCGCAGTATGCTGAAGGAATTTGGAATATTGAGCCGCTTGGAGTGAAAATGTAAAGAAAAGGGTTTGTTGAATCAAATCTTCTTTGCCTATGAAAAAAGGTTATGACAATAGTAGTAACGGCATCTGTTTCCGAATGTAAATACTAAATTAGCACACCAATTAGCAGTCTTATTAGCAACTGAATAAGACTGCTTCTTTTTAGCCTAATAAAATGGAGTTTTATAAAGTGGACAGTGGCGGAAAATACGCCCGAAATTTTGCCCCCCTTTTAACATGGTGATATAAGTTTGGCAGCATGAAAATGCGCGAGCTCAATTTTATTCATTTGTCTGTCTGCTAAAAATGATATTTAATTACCAGGGCGTGGGTGATGATGTCTCAGAGGCGGAAAATAAAGCAACTCTTCTTGCTTATCCTCAATTGAGTAACCGAAAGTTTAAATAGGCGGAGTTTTTCCGGTTAGACTAAAGAATGGGATTCGGTTTGGGGGATATAAGCGGAGTTACTCCGCTTAAGCAAAGTGAAATGATCCATTTTCAGTTTTTTTGATTAAATAGGCGTAATCTTTCCTTCTAATTAGTCGATTTTTCTTGGTATTTCCTCACTAAGAGGAATTTCTCCGCTTATTTCCTGGTGATTTTTAAAGATTGGAAATCGCTTAATTGAGTGCTTTTTTTGGTATAAAAAATGCTTGGAGCATATATGTCTCCAAGCATTTTTCTTGATTTGCTGAGTACGAATTGCTATACGAAAAGCAATGTTTATTCGTATTTTATCTTTCAAAACTGAACCCGTTACTATAAATAACAGCATATTTAATTTATAGGTTTTATCATCGATCACCATCTAAAAATCGACCTAAACCGCCAAGTATACTGCCTTCACCACGAGCTTCTCCACCAGCAGATGGTGCACTTGCAATCACTCGATCTGCTAAGCGGCTGAATGGTAAAGTTTGAACCCAAACTGTTCCTGGTCCTTGTACAGTAGCAAAGAATAAACCTTCTCCACCGAAGAACGCAGTTTTTACTTTTCCAACATATTCAATATTATAATCAACTTCTTTTGATAATGCGACTAGGCAACCTGTATCAATTCTTAATTTCTCTCCAGGTTGAAGATCACGGCGGATAATGGTTCCTCCTGCATGTAAAAAGCTAAGACCATCTCCTTCAAGCTTCTGCATAATAAAACCTTCTCCACCAAAAAAACCAGTCCCAAGCTTCTTCTGAAAATCAATCCCAATTGATACACCTTTTGCTGCACAAAGGAAGGAATCTTTTTGACAAATAATTTTTCCACCAAGCTCACTTAAATCAATAGGTATGATTTTACCAGGATAAGGCGCCGCAAACGAGACACGCTTTTTACCAACACCTTTGTTTGTAAATACCGTCATAAATAAACTCTCGCCTGTGAGTACACGTTTACCAGCTCCAACAAGCTTACCCAAAAAGCCTTTTTGGTTGTTGTCCCCATCACCAAAAATGGTTTCCATATCGATGCCATCTTCCATCATCATCATGCCACCAGCTTCAGCTACAACACTTTCATTTGGATCTAACTCAATTTCAACACATTGCATGTCATCGCCATGTAAAACATAATCAATTTCATGAGCGTTCATCAGGATCCCTCCATATGTAAGTAGCAGGTTATTTGCGGTAAATTCCTGCTTATCTTTTATTTTACTAGTTAAAGTAATTTTTGGAAGAAAAACTAAAAGAAAATTTTGGCATAATGAAAGGGAGCACGAATGCCCCCCTCATCTTTATGCCTTTTTTGAATTGTCAGTAGTCATTTCTAAATGAGATTCTTGCTCCATTTTTTTCCCCCACCATGTAGCGAGTAAAGGACCTGATATATTATGCCAAACACTGAAAATCGCACTTGGAACGGCAGATAATGGGGAAAAATGTGCAACAGCTAAAGCTGCACCAAGCCCGGAATTTTGCATACCGACTTCAATAGAGATAGCTTTTTGATCTGCAAAGTTTAATTTTAATGCTTTTGCTAATACAAATCCTAATAAAAGGCCTAGTAAATTGTGTAGAACAACAATGGTGAAGATTAAAAGACCTGTTTCTGCAATTTTCTCTGCATTCACAGCAACTACAGCTGAAGCAACCGCAACAATTCCTATTACAGATATTAGAGGTAAAACAGTTACACTTTTTTCAACTTGCTTTTTAAATAATAGCTTCACAACAATCCCTAAAATAATTGGAATAAGTACGATTTGAACAATTGATAAAAATAAGGAACCAGCAGAAACCGGCAGCCATTTACTAGCAAACAAAAGTGTAAGAGCTGGTGTTAAAATTGGTGCAAGTAATGTTGAAATTGACGTTACAGCAACAGATAATGCTGTATTTCCTTTCGCTAAAAATGTAATAACATTAGATGCTGTCCCACCAGGACAACAGCCTACCAAGATTACTCCAACAGCAACTTCAGGTTGTAACTGAAAAACTGTAGCAAGTAAAAAAGCCAGTAAAGGCATAATCGTAAACTGTGCAACAACACCTAATAGAACACTTTTTGGTGCTTGAAACACTGCTTTAAAATCTTGTAGAGATAAAGTTAGCCCCATTCCAAACATGATAATACCTAATAATAGTGCAATATGAGGGGCAATCCAAGTAAAGCCACCAGGAATAAAAAACGCTAACACAGCAAAAATAATGACCCAAATTGCAAAAGTGTTTCCAGCAGCCTTACTAATTTTTTCTAAAATTTGCATATTCATACAACCTCCTTTTTGAAATTATATAACTATATATTCAAAAGATTCAATAATTAAAGATCGGTTATTATAAAAATTTCAAGTAAAAGGGAAGAAAAGCTTACACAAAAAAACTCCCCTATGTATGGGGAGTTTTTAATATTATACCTCGTCCTCTGTATAAGGATCTTTCTCGTAAGGAGGTAAATCACCAAAGATCGTCATTGTACCTTCTTCATCTAGCATGTCTTCATATTGCTGATGTTGATTTGAAGGGTATATGGTAATTTCTTTTCCTTCTATATCAGTGCCGACAAAGTTTTCATAAGCCTCAACATATCCATCAGGGTCATTTGATTCCATATATACATCATTGTAGTGATCCTGTGGATCATAAAAATCAGATGGAGTTTCAGATGATCCGTAACTATTTACAATTTGATAAGCATCTTCTGCATCAAATGCTACGTTCTCATCTTGATCATCATAATCAAATTTTCCGAAAGGAGGCATTAAAACTCCTTCTTCTATTGGGCGATTATGTGAAACAACCTGTTCAGGTGCATGTTCTTTACAGGTAGTAGCTGTTGGAATTGCATCAAGTCTTTCAACAGGTATATCAATTCCACAAACTTCACATTTACCATAAGAACCATTGTCGATCGCTTGAAGAGCTCTTTCAATATCTAATAATTGTTCTTCTGTATGTTCATTTAAGGCAATATCTTTCTCTCTTTCATATAATTCTGTTGCATCATCTGCTGGATGATTGTCATAACTTGAGAGTTCCCCCATTGATTCATGCCAATGACCTTCTTCAAGACCAAAGTGACCATTCATCTCGAAGCGATCTTTTATCTCTTTTTTCATTTCGTTTAGCTGTGAACGGAAGGTCTCTACTTGTTGTGAACTTAGCATGCCATCCACGCTCCTTCCTTAAATAAATGTTTCTATACCTATTATGAGCAGTCAGGAGGAAAACATGATTGTTAAAATTGCACAAAAAAACACGGTATTTGAACATACCGTGTTAAGAAATAATTATAAGTAAAGACTGACAAATAAACCTAATGCTAATAAGAAGCCAAATTGTACATTTGTTTGAGCAGTTGCTTTCATTGCTGGCATCATTTCAATTGGAGCTGATTTCCCAATAAATTGTTTTACTGCAGAATATGCTTTAGGAACACTAATTAATACGAGCAATGCCCAAGCTGGTGCTAAACCTACAATAAGTAGTACAAATACAATGAAATACGCTGTAATAAACATACCAGCTAAAAAACGAATGGAGTTTTTTCTTCCTAGTAAAATGGCAAGTGTTTTTCTGCCATTTTCTTTATCACCATCTAAATCTCGAATATTGTTCGCAGTTAAAATAGCTGCAATTAAGATCGCAATAGGAATGGATAAAAGTATGCTGCCTAATGAAAGTGTCTCAGTTTGAATAAAATAAGCAATTAATACAATAACATTTCCCATAAAAAAGCCGGCAACAATTTCACCAAATGGCGTATAGGCAATTGGAACAGGGCCTCCTGTATAAAAATACCCAGCTAGCATACATACTATTCCTATAACAGCAATCCACCAAGTGGACATCATACAAATGTAAACACCTAATAATGTGGCAATACCAAAAAATGAAAAACCTAATGTTAAAACTGTGTTTGCCTTTATTCCATTTCTAACGATGGCACCACCTATACCAACAGATGATTCATTGTCTAAACCACGTTTATAATCAAAATACTCATTAAACATATTTGTTGCTGCTTGAATTAAAATAGAAGCTACAAGCATAGCTATGAATAATGAGAGCTTTATTGATCCTTCATGCAAAGCTAACACAGTCCCAATTGTAACAGGAATAAATGCTGCAGATAGTGTATGCGGTCTTAATAGCATCCACCAAACTCTCCAGCCTTTGTCCTTTTTAATCATAGGAGCATGTGGCGTTGTCTGAGGTTGCATAATATCTCTCCTTTTTTTAGCAAAAAACAAATAGAACATGTAAAACGACTCCATAACATAGTTTAGAAAAATAACCAAGGGGTGTCAATGCTTTTCAAATCAAAGATCCTAGCTTATTATTACCATTTGTACCTATAAAATGACTTTGTCATCAAGACGTTTTCATTTTAATCCTGAACAACAAGATATATAATAAGCTTATAACAATTTGGTTCTAAAAACAGAATTGATAAAATATGAACTTAGTTTGGTGTATAGTTTTAAAAAGCCTAATCAAGGCACAGGACGGGCAAGTTAAGGTGCCGCGCGCTTTTCTATATTGACACACAACCTAGCTAGGTGTATCTTAATATAAGCAATTTTTGGTGTCGGGGGGATAAGCTTGATAACTACTTTGGATCATACAATAAAAGAATTTATACAGCAGGCATTGGAAGAGGCAAAGCAGACGAATCAATCTGTGATCGTTAGCAGCGTAAAAGAAGTGGATGCAATGGACCCCCTTCATTTCTTTGCTTCCGGTGAAGAACTTTCCTTAGGAGAACGATTTGTTTGGTCAACACCTGAACGGGATTTTACGATGGTTGGTCTAGGAAATGAATTAGTTATCGAAAATAATAAAGAGTCTAATCAAAGATTTCAGGAAATTGAAAAAGAATGGAAGCGCTTCCCTAAAAAGGTTATTTCTGATCGGAAGAATGAAATAGGGACAGGCCCACTGTTATTCGGAGGTTTTTCATTTGATCCTATAAAAGAGAAAAGTCCTCTTTGGGATTCATTTGCAGAAGCAAAATTTGTACTTCCAACTACAATGCTTTCAATTGTTCAGAATAAAACATATCTTACTATTAACAAAATCATTTCACCTTACGATGAACTTGATGTTTGTATTAAGCACTTTGAAAATAGTATTGAACTTAGTCATTCGTTTCCTTATTCATTAGATTGTGAAAAGGTTAACGAATTTTCAACTATTGAGTATAAAACGTCTGAATGGTTAAAGGCAGTCCAACAGGCAACTAAGGATATTCAATCAAAAGAAATGGATAAGGTAGTTTTAGCTCGTGAAGTACATCTAAAGTTCACAGAGAAAATAAATTCTTATCAAGTCATAAATAATCTTCTAAAGGAACAGCCAACAAGCTATGTTTTTGATTTTGAAATTGGAAATCAGCACTTTGTTGGGGCTACTCCTGAAAGATTAATTAAAAAGAAAAACACTCAGGTATTATCAACCTGTCTGGCTGGGTCCATTAAAAGAGGGAAAACAGAAGAACAAGATCAAGGATTAGGTCATCAACTATTAAATGATGACAAAAACTTAATTGAACACAGTATTGTTGTTAAAATGATCAAGGCTGCTATTGATACTTGCTGTGATGAAGTAAGTGTACCGAAATATCCAATCTTATATAAAACGAAAAATATCCAACATCTCTACACTCCTGTGAAGGGGATTGCCAAAGAAGGACTTTCCTTTCTTTCAATGGTAGAAAGATTACACCCCACACCTGCTTTGGGTGGGTATCCTAAAGATAAAGCGATTGAAAAAATTAGAGAGCTTGAACCAATGCATCGCGGATGGTATGCAGGTCCAATTGGTTGGCTTGATCATGATAATAACGGTGAATTTGTTGTAGCAATTCGCTCCGGGTTATTGGAAGGTCAGAATGCTGCATTATTTGCAGGATGTGGAATTGTGGAAGAATCAGATCCGAAATCGGAATATCTAGAAACTAAAATAAAACTTAAGCCAATGCTGTCTGCTTTGGGAGGAATCGTAAATGAAGACTGGTGATACACTAACCAGATACGTCGCCAACTTTGTTGATGAACTGGCTCGTTTAGGAGTTGCAGAGGTTGTTATTAGTCCAGGTTCTCGCTCAACTCCTTTGGCCATTTTAATGGCGGAGCATCCAGATCTTACTTGTTACATTAATATTGATGAACGATCAGCAGGCTTTTTTGCACTTGGTATAGCTAAGTGTAATAAAAGACCTGTTGTATTAGTTTGTACATCTGGTACTGCAGCAGCTAATTATTATCCAGCAATTGTTGAAGCGCGTTACTCAAGAGTTCCATTAATAGTCATAACTTCTGATAGACCTCATGAGTTAAGAGATGTTGGAGCACCACAGGCAATTGATCAAATTCAAATGTATGGCCATTACCCAAAATGGTTTGTCGACGTAGCCTTACCTGAAGAACAAGTAGGAATGTTTCGATATGTTAGGACAATTGCAGGTAGAGCAGTGTCAATTGCTTCTGCACATCCTGAGGGAGTGGTTCATTTGAATTTTCCATTTAGAGAGCCTTTACTGCCCAATTTAACTCTTAATGACTTATGGAGTACAACAGAAGATCGAACAACTTATTTACATACTACACTAGGTGAAGTACTTTTAACGAAAGAACAAATGGAGATGTCGGTTCAACTTGTGAACAGCTTTTCTAAAGGAATTATTGTGTGTGGAGAACAAAACGATCCAGATTTTATTACAGAAGTGAATAAGCTTTCTGAAAAACTAAAATTCCCGATCCTTGCCGACCCTCTTTCTCAACTAAGAGCAGGTAAGCATAAAAAGCAAGGTATCATTGATGGATATGACTCGATATTAAAAGATCCTGAATTAGTTAATGAGCTTAAACCAGAAGTGATTATTCGGTTTGGCCCTATGCCTGTTTCCAAGCCTCTTATGCTTTTATTGAAAAATAATCCGGATATTGTACAGGTTATTGTCGATTCAAGTGAAGAATATCGGGACCCAACTTTAAATGCTTCACATCTCATTACTTGTATGCCGCATTATTTTTGTAAGGAGCTTGGGAACATAATACCAGCTAAGGAATTCTCGGATTATTATAATAAATGGTTGTTATGTAATCAGGTCTTTTCAGAAAGAATTAATCATAAGCTGGTTAAAATCGATGAGTTATTTGAAGGAAAGGTAGTAAGTGAACTTCAACAACTCTTACCTGATGGTAGCCGATTATTCGTCGGAAACAGCATGCCGATACGGGATGTTGATACGTTTTTTAGAAATCATGATAAAGAAATAGAGATCATTGCTAATAGAGGAGCCAACGGTATTGATGGAATTGTATCTACGGCATTAGGTGTTAGCGTAGATCAGAAAAAGCCTACGTTTTTATTAATAGGTGATTTATCGTTCTTTCATGATTTAAATGGTCTTTTAGTAGCAAAAATGAACCAGCTTAATCTAACGGTCATTTTAGTTAATAATGATGGTGGCGGGATCTTTTCTTTTCTTCCTCAGTCAAAAGAAGAAAAGCATTTTGAAACACTTTACGGAACTCCGACTGGATTAAATTTTTCGAAAGTGGTAGAAATGTATGAGGGGAAATATGTGAAGATTGAGAGCTGGAATGAACTCCAGAATTATCTTACAAATGAATGGAACAACAGCGGATTACAGGTTGTTGAACTTGAAACAGATCGACTGACACGTGTCAAGATTCATCGGGAATTGTTAGATCATGTTTCCCAGGAAATAAGAAAAGTGTTGAAACAATGAAAATAAGAGGTATCGATTATAACGTTGAAGTCATTTCAAACGGTGAACCACTTGTTTTACTACATGGTTTTACAGGATGTATTGCCAATTGGAACCATATATTAGCTGAATTTCCACAGCATCAACTTGTTTTAATTGACATTATTGGACATGGTAAAACAGAATCTCCTTCAGATCCTTCAAGATATGAAATGAATGAGGTTGTTAAAGATATTGTTGAAATATTAGATACTTTATCAATTAACCGTGCGAATATTTTAGGATATTCTATGGGAGGAAGATTAGCTTTATCTGTTGCTGCTTCATTCCCGGAACGAGTAAAAACACTGATTCTTGAGAGTAGTTCACCTGGTTTAAATAACCCGAAGGAACGACACAATCGAAAAGTATCGGATGAAAAGCTTGCTGAAGAAATTTTGAGTCATGGAGTAGAAAAATTTGTACAACGATGGGAGGAAATTCCCTTATTCTCCACGCAAGACCAATTATCACTGGAAACAAAACAAAAACTGAGATTACTTAGGCTACAAAATAATCCTGTAGGACTTGCTAACAGTTTAATTGGGATGGGGACAGGATCTCAACCATCCTGGTGGGAGCAGCTCCCAAGTATAGAGATCCCTGTGTTATTGTTGTGTGGTGAATGGGATATAAAGTTTTGTGATATAGCTAAAAATATGCACAAATACCTTCCTACTAGCTACTTAAAGGAAATAAATCATGCAGGACATACAATTCATGTAGAACAACCGCGAATTTTTGGTAAAATAGTAAGTGAGTTTTTATCTCAAAATAATTAGGAGGTACAAAAATGGCATTTGAATGGGTTACACAGCGTGAGTATGAAGAAATTATTTATCAAACATATAATGGAATAGCAAAGATTTCAATTAACCGTCCACATGTACATAATGCATTTACACCGAAAACGGTGACAGAGTTAATTGATGCATTTGCTCGAGCTCGAGATGATGAAAATGTAGGTGTCATTATTTTAACAGGTGAAGGTGGAAAAGCCTTCTGTTCAGGTGGAGACCAAAAAGTGCGTGGCCATGGTGGTTATGTAGGTGATGATCAAATTCCCCGCTTAAACGTACTTGATTTACAACGATTAATTCGTGTCATTCCAAAGCCTGTTATCGCGATGGTTGCAGGATATGCAATCGGTGGTGGACATGTATTACATATCGTTTGTGATTTAACAATTGCTGCGGATAACGCTGTATTTGGACAAACTGGTCCTAAAGTGGGAAGCTTTGATGCAGGGTATGGCTCAGGTTACCTAGCTCGCATAGTAGGACACAAAAAAGCACGTGAAATCTGGTATCTATGCAGACAATATGGTGCACAAGAAGCTTTAGATATGGGCTTAGTCAATACAGTTGTTCCATTAGAACAATTAGAAGAAGAAACGGTAAAATGGTGTGAGGAAATATTAGAAAAAAGTCCAACAGCTATTCGTTTCTTAAAAGCAGCATTTAATGCGGATACAGATGGACTTGCAGGAATTCAGCAATTTGCTGGGGATGCAACATTGCTTTATTATACAACGGATGAAGCAAAAGAAGGCCGCGATGCGTTTAAAGAAAAACGTACTCCGGACTTCAAACAATTCCCTCGTTTCCCTTAAGCCTTATACGATTTCAAAAGCTTGGTGATCCTTTTCTCATCAAGCTTTTTTTATTAAAAATATATATTAAAGGAGGTAAGGTATTTTTTATGAATGAGACATTCCCTAACTGGTTAAAGCAACGAGCAAATCTTACACCAAATCGTTTGGCTGTTAAAGTAGAAAATGAAGAATTGACGTTTGACGAGCTTTATAAACGTGTTCAAAAGAGAGTAAAACAATTAATCTCTCTTGGGGTAAAAAAGGATGAGCATATAGGGGTGCTCATGAAAAACAGCATAGATATGATTGAAGTGATTCATGCGCTCTTCTCTGTCGGGGCTATAGCTGTATTATTAAATCATCGCTTAACAAATCAAGAGCTAGCTTTTCAACTATCAGATGCTGAAGCTGTTTCTGTTATTTGTCATGAAGAATTAGCGGAAAAACTAGATGATCATGCAAATTTAATTGTTGTAGACCACCTCAAAGATATAGAAAGTCCTGTTTACATACAAGAAATTGAGGAGTACAAGGCAGATCAAGTGGCAACCATCATGTATACATCTGGAACAACAGGATATCCAAAAGGTGTACTACAAACGTTCGGAAACCATTGGTCAAGTGCAATTGGTTCTGCATTAAATCTGGGACTAGTACAAGAAGATCGTTGGTTGTTAGCTGTTCCGTTATTTCATATTAGCGGATTATCGATTTTGTTTCGAAGTGTTATTTATGGAATCGGCATCATCTTATTTGAGAGATTTGATGCTAAAAAAATGAATCGAGCTATCTTTGAAGATGGGGGAACCATTGTGTCAGTTGTCACAACAATGCTAAATCAAATGGTAGATGACCTTGGCCATAACAAATACCCGGAGAGCTTTCGATGTATGCTTGCAGGAGGAGGACCAGTTCCAAAAGACTTGCTTGAAAAAAGCCTCACAAAACAAATCCCCGTTTTTCAAACGTATGGAATGACCGAAACCTCTTCACAAATTGTTACCTTATCTCCTGAATATAGCATGAAAAAGATAGGATCAGCAGGTAAACCATTATTTTTATGTCAAATGAAAATCATGCAAAATGGAAGAGAATGCTCACCGTTCGAAGAGGGCGAGATTTTCGTTAAAGGACCAACTATTACAAAGGGTTACTGGAAGCGGGAGGAAGCGACAAAAAGCGGATTTACAAATGGTTGGTTTCACACAGGTGATCAAGGTTATATCGATAATGATGGTTTTTTATATGTATTAGATAGAAGATCAGATTTAATTATTTCTGGTGGAGAAAATGTATATCCTGCAGAAATCGAAAATGTCTTACTCTCATACCCAGCTGTCCAGGATGCGGGTGTTGTTGGTATAGAAGATAAGAAATGGGGACAGGTCCCTTATGCTTTTCTTGTTACAACTGAAAAAATGGATCGTGAAGATCTTCTTGCATACTGTCAAGAGCGATTGGCAAAATACAAAGTTCCTCATCATATAACATTTTTAGAAGAGCTTCCAAGAAATGCATCTAATAAGCTTTTGAGAAAAGAACTTAGAAAATATCTAGAAAAAGGAATGTCTATATGATTAAAGTTGAAAAAGTCACATTGTATCATATAACTCAGAAGTTGAAAGTCCCGTTTACATCAAGCATAGGATATGTTTCGGATCGAGATAGTATTTTAGTTGAGGTGATTGATTGTGATGGAGTAAGTGGATGGGGAGAGGTAGTGGCTTTTTCAACGCCTTGGTATACAGAAGAAACGATTTCAACCTGCTTTCATCTTCTTAAAGACATTCTTATCCCATTAGTCATTTCTGAGACATTTGAACACCCAGATGAACTGCAGGAGATTTTTAAAAGAATAAAACGAAATCAAATGGCTAAAGCCTCTCTAGAGGGGGCAATATGGGATCTTTATGCTAAGAAGAAAAATATATCCTTATCAACGGCATTAGGTGGCGTAAGAAATGAAATTGAGTGTGGTGTTGTTGTCGGGATATCTTCCCTTTCAAATATGATCGAGCAAATTACTCGATACAATGAGGAAGGATATAAACGATTTAAAATAAAGATATCACCAGACCAAGATATGAAAATAGTAGAGGAAATACGCAAAAGGTTTCCTGATTTACCTTTAATGGCAGATGCCAATTCTTCCTATACACTGAAAGATGTTGAAAGATTAAAAGAACTAGATCAATTTGGATTAATGATGATTGAACAACCACTCGCAGCAGATGACATTATTGATCATGCCAAGCTTCAAGAGAAACTATCAACTCCTATATGCTTAGATGAAAGTATTAGAACTAGTGAAGATGCCAGAAAAGCAATTGAATTGGGAAGTTGCCAAGTTATTAATATTAAACCGGGGCGCGTAGGTGGGTTAACTGAATCAAAGAAAATACATGATCTATGTCTTAAAAATGATATACCCGTCTGGTGTGGTGGAATGCTTGAAACAAGTATTTCAAGGGCACATAATCTTGCATTAGCATCACTAGCAAACTTTACAATTCCGGGAGATATCTCATCATCCTCAAGATATTGGGAGCAGGATATCGTTGATCCGGAAATAAAAAGTGTTGCAGGGAAAATTAGTTTACAAAATGGACTAGGGATAGGGTTTGATGTGAAAAAAGATATGATAAAGGAACTCGCAACATCAATTACAACTATAAAATAGGTAATGTTGTAAAATATCTATAAAAACATATTTTTGATGGGAATAACAGGTTAAAATTAAATTTTCAGCTTAACAAAATTAAATTTTAGAGTCATTTTTTGAGGCAAAATAAAATGATCAAGATTTTTATGAGAGCAAGCAACCGAGTATAATCATGGTGAAAGATTAACAAATTTACTGAAAGTTAGTTTCTCTTTCTGCTCTTTTAAGGATAACTCAAGATTATGAATTCAGTATAACCACTGAGTGCATAGTTAGAGTTGTCCTTTTTTTTACGATCAGAAAGTATATAAATTTTATGGGCGATCGTATAAGAAAAACGAAGGCTTTCGCCATTAGGACTGGTGATAAGCAAGTTTTTCTAATACTGCAAATTGTCGAGAAAAGATGATTGACATAAAAGTCCAGATGTTTTATTGTTGCCTTAAGGAAACTTTTTTAGATCGACTAACAAAAAATGATACGAGTAAAAAAAGTAGCACACATACTAAATTACTACATAAACTACTTTTGACCCAGCAAAAATAGGAAAGTTTCAACCATGAATATAAAAATGAAACGCGAAATGGAGGAGTAAAAGGTGAAAAAATGGTTGGCGAGTGTAGGAACAGCAATTCTAGCAGTATTTTTATTATCGGCATGTGGTAGTGAACAGACAAATGGTGATGTAGCTGAAGGAAACGGAACTTCTAGTGAAACAATTAATGTTACAACAACTACAGGTCAAGTAGCAGATATCGTAAAACATGTGGGTGGAGATAAAGTGGAAGTTACTTCATTAATGGGACCAGGAGTCGACCCTCATCTTTATCAAGCTTCTCAAGGAGATATCCAGAAATTAAATGAAGCAAATATGATTTTTTACAATGGTCTTCATTTAGAGGGTAAAATGGGTGAAATTTTTGAAAAAATGTCAGAGGATAAAGCGACAGTTGCTGTTGGTGATTCAATTCCAGAAGATCTGTTATTGGCAGCAGATGATTCAACTGCACACGATCCTCACGTATGGTTTGATATCAAAGCATGGATTCATGCTGTTGATGCAGTTGAAGAGGAATTAACAAAGCAATCTCCTGATAATGAAGAATTATTTAAGGAAAATGCGGCCAACTATAAAAAAGAATTAGAGGATTTGGATGCTTATGCAAAAGAGCAAATTAAAACCATTCCAGAAGAAAGTCGTGTTCTAGTAACAGCTCATGATGCCTTTGCTTATTTTGGGCATGCATATGGATTAGAAGTAATGGGATTACAAGGATTGAGTACTGATTCTGAATATGGACTAAAAGATGTTCAAGCGTTGGTAGATACATTAGTAGAGAGAAACATTAAAGCTGTGTTTATTGAAAGTAGTATTTCAGAGAAGTCAATTAGTGCAGTAGTAGAAGGTGCAAAAAAACAAGGTCATGAAGTAGTAATCGGTGGTGAGCTTTTCTCTGACGCTATGGGTGAAGAAGGAACAGAAGAAGGCACATACGTTGGTATGTTCAAACACAATGTAGACACAATTGTATCTTCTTTAAAATAGAGTAACGATAGGTTATAAGGGTTGATAGCTAAGAATGAAAACAATTTGTTCTTAGCTATTGGTATATATATAAGTGAAACCGCAAAAAGGTTGGTGTTAATGAATGTATCCTGTTACAGTTGAAAATTTAACAATTGCGTATCATCAGAAGCCTGTTTTACAGGAAGTAAGTTTTGAGGTACCTGAAGGAAAATTAATTGGCATTATTGGCCCAAACGGTGCTGGAAAGTCAACCTTAATTAAAGGAATTTTAGGGTTAATTCCAGCAGCTTCTGGTGAAGTAAATATATTTGGTGAACAATACAAGAAGCAAAGAAAGCGTGTGGGCTATGTTCCACAACGTGGATCTGTGGATTGGGATTTCCCAACAAATGCTTTAGATGTTGTTTTAATGGGGAGATATGGTCATGTTGGCTGGTTTAAACGACCAGGTAAGAAAGATAGTGAGTTTGCTAGAGAGTGTCTTAAAAAAGTAGGAATGCTTGAGTTTGAAAATCGTCAAATCAGTCAGCTTTCTGGTGGGCAGCAGCAAAGGGTTTTTTTAGCAAGAGCACTTGCTCAAGATGCAGATGTTTACTTTATGGATGAACCATTTGTTGGAGTGGATGCAGCAACTGAAAAAGCCATTATCGCTCTACTAAATGAATTAAAGGCAAAAGGGAAAACGGTTCTAGTTGTTCATCATGATTTACAAACAGTAGAAGAGTATTTTGATTGGGTTCTTCTATTAAATATGAGAAAAGTTGCGTTTGGTCCAACTAAGGATACTTTCTCAATCGATAATCTTCAAAAAACGTATGGTGGAAAACTAACATTTCTACAAGATCAATCGGTTGTTGTTAAAGGGAAATAAAATGAAAGATAGTAGATCATGGCTTTCTTAAAGAAGGATACGGAACGGTTAGTTCCTTTAGAATAAATAGGAGTGAAGCAAATGTTTGAAGAACTATTGTTACAACTTCAAAATCCAAATACCCAATGGGTACTAATTGGCACAATGCTCCTGGGGATTGCTAGTGGAGTTGTCGGGAGCTTTACGTTATTAAGAAAGCAAAGCTTAATAGGTGATGCGATGGCTCATTCGGCTTTACCTGGAGTGTGCATTGCCTATTTACTATATGGTTCAAAATCGCTTCTTTGGTTTTTAATTGGAGCTATAATAGCAGGCTTAATTTCTTCGTTTTTCATTCAAGTGATTATTAATCATTCCAGAATAAAAGAGGATTCGGCACTTGGTATTATCATTTCTGTGTTTTTTGGATTCGGGATTGTTCTATTAACCTATATCCAACATAATGGTGCTGGAAATCAAAGTGGTTTAGATGACTTTATTTTCGGGCAGGCAGCTTCAATGATTGCAGCAGATGTACAATTAATTACAATAATAGCGATCATCTTATTGGCGATTACGGCAGTCTTTTACAAAGAATTCAAATTGCTTACATTTGATCCTCAGTTTGCAAAAGGAATTGGGATACCGGCAAAATTCTTTAATGGGCTCTTACTCTTACTCATTGTTTGTTCAGTTGTCATTGGCTTACAAACAGTTGGTGTTGTGTTGATGGCAGCTATGCTCATTACTCCTGCGATTAGTGCAAGATATTGGACTGAGAAATTAAGCTCAATGATTATTATTTCAGGCTTTATCGGCGGCATTTCTGGAGTATTTGGAACACTATTAAGTACAATTATGGAAGGGATGGCAACAGGTCCACTTATCATTATTGCTGCAACAATCTTATTTATCATTTCGCTCATTTTTGCTCCAAAAAGAGGCTTGCTTGCAAAGGCAATAAAACAACTACATTTAAGAAAACGAACAGCAGTAGAGCAAATTTTCTTAAGCTTTTATGATGTAGCAGAAGGCGGAAACCTGCGTGAAATTACTGAAGAAGAGGTTTTATTAAAAAGAAAGGTTACACCAAGCCTTTACCAACATGCTAAAAATGTATTGGAAAAGAAGGAGTATATTAAACCATCAAGTAATGGTAAATGGATGTTAACCGAAAAAGGCATTGAGTCAGGATACGAACTAGTTTTACAACAGCGACTATATGAAATGTATTTAATGCATGAGATGGAATTTGCCCATTTAGAGTTGAAAACAAGAGACGATCTTAATTTAAATGCCATTTCAAAAGAAACGAAAGATCAGCTGCTTAAATTGTTGCGTATCCATGATCGTGCACCATTACTGATACCGAAGTCAACGAGTCTGGGAGATAGGAGAGTGATGGTAAATGACTTATGATGCTTGGATTATCATCACAGGGTCATTAGTAGGCATTACATGTGCAATGATTGGGTGTTTTCTCGTTTTAAGAAAAATGGCGATGCTAGCGGATGCGATCTCACATACTGTTTTATTAGGAATAGTCGGTGGATATTTAGTTAGCCGTAGTCTAGATGGTCTATCCCTTTTAATTGGTGCAGTTGTTGTAGGCTTATTAACAGCCTTACTTGTTCAGGTATTGAGTGGTAAGGGTGTTCAAGGTGATGCTGCGATTGGGATTGTGTTTACATCTCTTTTTGCCGTCGGAGTTATTCTTCTTTCTGTTTTTGCAGGAAATATCCATTTAGATGTGGATCACGCCTTAATGGGGGAAATTACATTTATCCCGTGGGATACAGTCGAGTGGAATGGGATGGAATTGGGTCCAAAAGCAGTTTGGCTTCTAGGTTTTGTGTTTATTGTCAATTTATTAATCATTATCTTCTTTTATAAAGAATTTAAGATTAGCTCATTCGATCCTGAAATGGCTGTAGCCATTGGAATTCCCGTCTTATTTATTCATTACTTACAGATGGGTATGCTCTCAATTACTACAGTTGCCTCATTCGATAGTGTCGGTGCCATTTTAGTTGTGGCAATGCTCATTGTCCCTGCCTCTACAGCATATTTACTAACAGATAAATTACTAAATATGCTGTTTATTAGCGCGGGAATCGGTGTTTTCTCTGCGATAAGTGGTTATTACATGGCAACCTTATTAAATGTGTCGATTGCAGGTGCGATGGCAACGTCAACTGGTGTTCTTTTCGCCCTTGCATTTTTATTTTCACCAAAGCATGGATTGCTTGCAAAAAAACGAGCACAAAAAAAGCTATCAAAAGCTACTGCTAAAACTGCAACAACAAATCCCGGCATCTAACAGCCGGGATTCTTTAAGTATTAAGGGTATCATTAGTATGTTATTGTTATTCCATTAATCCATATTCAATTGCACGATCAGCAACTAAGTCATCAACATCTTGTGGAAGGTCATCCAGTGAACCGAACTCATAGTCCCATAAATTTGTAAAAGAATCTACAAACATCGGAAACGAGTCAGCATTTGAATTTTTCACATCTTGACGGAATGACTCAATCAGGCTTTCTTTCATGTTACATCCCCCTTGCTCGTTTTATCACCACTTTATTTTTTCTAAAAGAAGAAAAAATATGTAAGACTTATTTAAGATTCATTTTGTTTTAAATAGCGCTTATCTTTCATAAATAGTTTCCAAAAGTAAACGAATCCTGGGAAAAGAATAAGAAATCCAACAATATATGTGATGAATAACGCTCGAAACGTATTCGGATGTGTAAAACCAGATTCAATTGTAACGTCAGGATAAATCATATATGGAAGATGTGCTCGTCCATATGCGTAACTTGCTAATAAATATTGAATGGTTACAGCAACTACTGCTAATCTAGGTCTTCCAATTCGTTGCTTATGCTTTGCTGATGGAAGAAATAAAGCAGCACCAGCAACAACAAACAAAAGAACTGACCCAATTAAAAAGGGGAGGTACTCAAGCATATTCGTATAAAGCCAATTTGCCTCGACTCTTAAGGTTAGCATAATTAAAAACGCTGTAAATAAAGAAAGGGGACCAAGAATTAATGCATCACGACGATAAACACGATAAGCTTCGAGTTCATCCGCCACATTTGAATAGTCTGCAAGCAGCAGTGATGATAAAAACAGTGTACTACTAACAGCAAATCCAATGAAGGCGTAGATGTTCGGACTTGTAAATAAAGCACCGAAGTTAAGCTGATGTACACCATTTACAACATCAATATAGCCACCATGTGTAATCGGCAACACAAGCATAAGTAACGCTGGAATAATAAATCCTGAAATTCCGGAAACATAGGTTAAACCTTTTTCATAGTCCTTTGCAACATGTGAAAACACTAAAAAACCACTTCGTAAAGCTAATAGTATTAAGATGAAACTCCCAGGAAGGAGTAGGACTGTCCCCAAGATAAATGTTGCTCCTGGGAAGAAGCTAACTAGCGCGATAACAATGGCCACAATGAATACATTTGTTACTTCCCATGTGGGAGAGAGATAACGGTTCGCGATGTTTGTTGCATTTGTTTTTTCTTTATTAAAATAAACCATGGACCAGAAGCCTGCTCCAAAATCCATTGTAGCCATAACAGCATAAATAAACACGAACCCCCATAATACTGTGATTGCGAGTAATGAATCTGCAGTCATTTTGATTCACACCTTTTCTAAGGATTAATAACTAAGATTATTTTGGTTAGGTACTCCTCCATCAAGCTCATCCTCAACAGGGTGGCGCTTGAAGTAATATCTTAATACAGCTAAAACCGCAATACCTAAGACAACATAAATTAGAGAGAAAAGAACAAACAACATCCCAATTTGGGTTGACTTTGTTACGACATCTTCGGTAGCTAAAATACGATAAATCACCCATGGTTGTCTCCCAGTACAGGCAAAAATCCATCCAAATTCAATGGAAAGAAGGGACAGTGGTCCTGCTAAAACGAAGGCATACATAAATAGCTTAGGAAAATGTGGTTTTTTCAAAAATTTGTTCCAAACAAACCCAGCAAGGGATAAAAAGATTAAAAAGCTCCCAATAAGAACCATGCCGTTAAAAAGTGTGTGCACAAATAACGGTGGCCAGTATTCTTCAGGAAAGTCATTTAAACCAACAACCACAGTTTCAAAGCTATTTCCTGCTAAAAAACTTAATGCCCACGGTATTTCAATCCCATACTTTATTTCTTTTGTTTCTCGGTCTGTAAATCCTCCAATAGCTAGGGGAGCGTAGTCCTGTGTTTCAAAAAGGCCTTCTGCTGCAGCAAGCTTTTCAGGCTGGTATTCATGTAACATTTGAGCCGACTCATGGCCGTTGATTGCCGTGAGAAAAGAGAAGATTCCACCAATAACCAAACTTAACATAAGCGCTTTTCGATGAAATTTGTATACACGTTCATTTTTCCTGCTTTTTAACATTTTGAACGCTGCAATTGTACTAATCATAAAAGCACCGGTCATATAAGCTGAAACAGCTACATGTGCAGCTGAAATGAAGAAGCTAGGGTTAAAAAACGCAGCCCATGGATCCACATCAACAATTTCCCCATTCTCTATCCTGAAACCAGCGGGAGTTCCTTCAAATGCATGAACATTCGTAATGAGAACGGCAGAAGCACTTGCCCCTATGAGAACGAGGGTAACACTGATGATTCTCATTCTAGGAGAAATTCGATCAGCCGCATAAACATAAATGCTCATAAACAAGGCTTCAATAAAGAAAGCATAAATTTCAATTTGGAAAGGTAATGACATTACTCTCCCTATTACCTCCATAAATCCCGGCCATAATAATGCGAGCTGAACCCCGGCAATTGTTCCTGTTGGAATGGCAACCCCAAGTAAAACAGCCTGTCCTTTTGTCCATCGCTTTGCCATGATGGCATAATCCTGATCCTTTGTTTTTTGAAAAAGAAGTTCCGCACATAATATCATTAAAGGCAACCCAACACCCAAAGTGGCAAAAATGATGTGAAAGCCCATTGTGGTTCCGAACAGTGAACGCGCTAATACTAAATCATCCATTGCGATCCGCCTTTCTCTTCCTACCTTGTCGTAATCACCCATAGTGTCCACTATTTTCTAGAGAATATTCTAGTGGGTTTTTCAATGTTTTGGAGTGAGTGTATAGTTTCGTTCCGTTCATAAGAGGGTGAACGACAAAAGTGAATGAGATAGAGCGGATGGTGTCGTTCATAAGGGGTATGAACGACAAAAGTGATTGAGATAGAGCAGGTGGTGTCGTTCATAAGGGGTATGAACGACAAAAGTGATTGAGATAGAGGGGGTGGTGTCGTTCATAAGGGGTATGAACGACAAAAGTGATTGAGAAAGAGTGTGTAATGTCGTTCATAGGTGGTATGAACGACAAAAGTGCTTGAGAAAGAGTGTGTAATGTCGTTCATAGGTGGTATGAACGACAAAAGTGCTTGAGAAAAAGTTTCCAGTGTCGTTCAAAGTTCCGCTCATTAAATCAAGTAGGGGGTATTAAAGAAAAAGAAATATCGTTCTTTAAGGCAATGAAGGACAAACAATTAGCAAAGCAAAAAACACTAAGTGTTGTCCTTCATATAGATAATTACAAATTTTAAACAAAAGAATTAAGAGAATTTCAAGGCACCTAATTGCATTTTATTCAACATAATATGCCCATTGATGAGCTCCTTTAATTTTAAAGTTTTTCTCTAGAATTCTTTGTATTCTCCTTTTGCATGTTACAATTTCACACCAATCGTGAATGGCATTTGTTGTTATTTTTTGTTCTGGAAAAAGAAGTTGAAACTCCTTCACATTACGCATTACTGCAGTTTCGACTATTTCTTTTTGTCCACATTTTTTACATATACAATGTTTACCCAAAACAGACATTGATAAAGACAAACACTCCCCACAAATAACCCCTTCACGAAGCTCCTTATACTCAAAGCTAGGTAATTCTCTATAAGGAGAGTCCATGACATGTAATGAAAGTAACTTGTCAGCAAGCCTCTTATGATCATCAGTTAACTTCGACGATACAGTATTTAGTTCTTTCAAGTGCCTATAAATTTGAGTGGGAAAAATAAATGGTTTGTTCAGGGGTGATTGATATAGAGTGAATTCAGGGTTGATGAAAACGACTGAAGCAAAAATCGAAGTAGGGTATCCAAGATGTTTGAGTAATTGTCTAAATAATGATTCGGTTCTATTTAATTGAATGAGAGGATTGATTATTTCTTTTTGGTTTTTCTTATATAGTCGATCAGAGTCGTAATAATAGTCTCCTTCATAATTTTTCACCTCATAAAGGTAAAGAGAGTCTTGTGTGATCAGTAAAGTGTCAATTTGGAACAACGTGTTATTTTGTTTTAAGAGCAAATCATTTAGGATAAGGCATTCACAGGTAAGCTTTTCTATTAATCTATCGAACATTACCTCGCCCTCATACCCTTTCTTAAGGTTAGCATAATACTGCTTGTCCTTTTCATCCAATCTCATTCGGGTATCTAGGTTTTTCAGAATAAGTAATTCACTAGGTATTGCACGCTGCTTGTAAATCATATTTCACATCCTTTTTATTTTTTGAAGATCAAGTTGATTATATGATAGATGCATCTTTCTGTCTAAATAAAAAAAGTGAGCGAAATATTCGCTCACTTACTAGATAGTGCTGTTTTTAATGTTTCTAAATTTCTTTCCATAATACTAAAATAATCCTCATTATTTTTTACATCTTCTTCTGTAATAGACTCTAGGTTGCTAAGGGTTAATGCTTCTGCACCAATTTCAGCTTGAACGATATCTGTTACATTGCTTGTAACATTTGTTTCAAAAATGATGTAGTTGATCTCATGTTCCTTAGCTGTTTCAATAATTGTTTGTAATTCTTTTTGTGAAGGTTCCTCGGTTGGAGAAAGCCCTAGTACACTGATTTGTTCAATTCCATAACGGTTTTCCCAAT
This sequence comes from Metabacillus sp. YM-086, assembly GCF_048059995.1. Taxonomy (NCBI): domain Bacteria; kingdom Bacillati; phylum Bacillota; class Bacilli; order Caryophanales; family Bacillaceae; genus Metabacillus; species Metabacillus sp. YM-086. Next base: position 30,845 of record NZ_JBLUOI010000025.1, read on the forward strand.
AACCGTAAGCAGCATGAGATACTAGAATCTCTTTCTTTTCTGCATTACTTATAACTTCTTTAAAAGATTGATCAAGGTCTTCAAGCTGCGTTTTTAAAGCTTGAAAGTTATCCTCAAATGTTTGCTTTCCTTCTGGATTAAGTTCTATTAATGCATCTTTGATGTTTTCTGCTAGAGTAATAGAATGAATAGGGTCAATCCAAACGTGAGGGTCCTGATCACCGTGATCGTGTGCGTGTTCAGTTTCATCATGAGCGGCTTCGTCCTCAGCATGCTCAGTTTCATCATGAGCGGCTTCGTCCTCAGCGTGTTCAGTTTCATCATGAGCGGCTTCGTCCTCGGCATGTGCACTTTCATCATAAGCGGCTTCATCCTCAGCATGTGCACTTTCATCATGAGCGGCTTCGTCCTCAGCATGCTCAGTTTCATCATGAGCGGCTTCGTCCTCGGCATGTGCACTTTCATCATGGGTGGCTTCTTCTTCGTGTCCTTCGATATATTCGATTCCTTCACCAGCATTGATAAAGGCAACATCTTCAGATTTTAATGATTTTTGAACTTTTTCTGTAAAACTTTCAAATCCTACACCTGTATAAATGAATCCGTCTGCTTCAGCGATTTCAACCATCGCCTTAGTAGTAGGTTCGTATGTGTGGGCGTCAACCCCAGGAGGAAGAATGTTTTCAACTTCAACTAGGTCTCCACCTATCTTTTTTGCGAAGTCTTCTAGTGGATAAATAGTAGTATAGATTTTTAATGTATCTTCAGTATTTGTTTCATTCGCCGATTTTCCTTCTTCGTTACTTGCATTACAGCCGATTAATAAGCTTGATAGTAACAGGAATGAGCTCATGAGTAATGTGTGCTTTTTCATGTATATCCTCTCCTTTCAATAAATCAGTATGATTACGATTAAGACTTCATTATTATATCTTAATGATTACGGTTTGAGAACTAATTTTTAGTAAAAAACAAATAGTAACTGTTACGATTTAATGTCCTTAACCATATTAACTCATCGTTAGAGAAAATTCAAGAGTTATGATATGATAAAAAAACAGAAAACTAGAATAGTGGAGGAATAAAATATGGGATTAGTAGATGAGATTTTAGCACATAATGAAAAATTTGTAGCAGATAAAGAATTTGAAAAATTTGAAACAACAAAGTTTCCTGAGAAAAAGCTTGTCATCTTATCTTGTATGGACACTAGACTAGTTGAGCTTTTGCCACAAGCGATGAACATTCGAAATGGTGACGTAAAGATTGTGAAAAGTGCTGGTGCTATTGTTGCTCATCCTTTTGGAAGTATCATGAGAAGTATTTTAGTCGCTGTTTATGAATTAAAAGCAGATGAAATCTGTGTAGTAGGTCACCATGATTGTGGAATGAGTAAATTAAATTCAGAATCCTTCTTATCAAAAGCAATGGAACGCGGAGTTTCCTCTGAAAAAATTGAAACGGTTAAATATTCTGGAATAGATTTAGATCAATGGTTAAAAGGCTTTGAGAAAGTTGAAGATAGTGTTCGTGATAGTGTAGAAACAATTAAAAATCACCCATTATTAGTTGAGAATATTCCAGTGCATGGTCTTGTTATAGATCCTACAACAGGTAAGCTTGATGTTATTGTAAATGGATACGAAAATTAAAACAAAAAAAGCTATGATAATTTTATAGCTTTTTTTCATTTTTACCCTGTTTTTCTGGTACAAGATCAATACCACCGGGATGAAACGGATGACATTTTACAATACGCTTTAACGTTAAATAACTTCCTTTTAGTACACCAAACCTTTGAAACGCTTCGATTCCATAATGTGAACATGTTGGATAAAAGCGACAGGTAGGTGGTGTAAGGGGCGAAATAAACTTTTGATAAAAACGGATAGCCGAAATGAAAATTTGTATCATAACTTGTTGACCTCACTTTTAAGAATGAAGTTTTCCTCCACTAGAATAGTTGATCATTCGCCATTTTTCATTCATGTGTTACAATATAAACGAGCATAGTATGCTAGTCCATTTTAACATTATAGGAGTGAAAAAGATGCCTTCAGTAGAAAGCTTTGAATTAGATCATAATGCAGTAAGGGCACCATATGTTCGTCATTGTGGCGTTCATAAAGTTGGTAGTGACGGTGAAGTGAATAAATTTGATATTCGCTTTTGTCAGCCAAATAAACAGGCGATGAAGCCTGATACCATTCACACGTTAGAGCATTTATTGGCTTTTAATATTCGTGAGCATTCAGAAAAATATGATCACTTTGATATTATTGATGTTTCACCAATGGGATGTCAAACAGGCTATTATTTAGTTGTAAGTGGAAAGCCAGAAGTAAGTGAAATTATTGATCTTTTAGAAGATACTATGAAAACTGCTGTTGAGATTACGGAAATTCCAGCAGCTAATGAAAAACAATGTGGCCAAGCAAAGCTTCATGACTTAGAAGGAGCGAAGCGTTTAATGCGTTTTTGGCTTGATCAAGATAAAGAAGAATTAGCCAAAGTATTTGGTTAAGAAGAAAACGGTGTTCCGATTGGGACACCGTTTTACATTAGTCTTCTTTTCTATAACTTAAACTAGCAATCGCATCATGTAAATGAATAGATTCTTCGTTACGACATTCTACTGTAAATGCCTGTACATAATCTAATTCATATAAGTCAGCAGCCACAAGCCGAACCATATCTTCAACAAAACGAGGGTTTTCATAGGCAGTTTCTGTTACAACCTTTTCATCTGTACGTTTAAGAACAGGGTGTATCATTGCACTTGCGTTTGATTCAGCTGCTTCTAAAAGTGCTGCTTTCCAATCAGTTTTTTCATCATATCCCTCAGTAAATTCTACATTCATCGTCACGAATCCACGTTGGTTGTGTGCACTATATTCACTAATTTCCTTAGAGCACGGACAAAGTGTTGTGATTGCACTAGTTAAAGAAGCTGAGCTTGTAAACCCAACACCATCTTCGTACGTAACGGAAATTGAGGCTTCAGCATGATTTAATCCGACTAATTCTGAGCTTGGTCCTTTGCGTTCATAGAACCAAGGGAATGTTACCTCTATACTAGCATCTTTTTGCTTTAGACGTTCTGCTAATTCTTTCGTAAAATCATAGAGATTTGAAAGAGTAAGAACAAACCCTCCATTTTGACGGTATTGCTCCAGTTGTTCAGTAAAACGGCTCATGTTTGTTCCTTTTGAATCATATGAAATTTTACTTGTCATTTTAAAAGTGGCAATTGTCGTTTGTTCCTTTGGCAGTAAGTCAGAATGAATAATGATAGGATGCTTAACATTACTAATTCCTACAGCGTCTATAGTAAAAAGAAAATCTTTTTTTGTATTTTGTAAATCAGGCATTTGCTCTTTTTCTGTGGGTTTTAGCTTCACTCCTGGTTCAACAGAGCCGAATAAACGGTGTCGTTCCTTTTTTGGTGGTAAATTTATCTTTCTTGTCATTTTAATCCCCTCTCACTTACTCGATATTGAGAGTATACTGTAAGTCAACAGCAAACTTCAACGAATAAATCTCTGGAATGTGTTGGGATGTGTCGAATTTCAGGAAAAAAACTAGAATGAAAAAAGAATGTAAAGAAAAGTTCATAATTAAAAAGACATAATCTCGCAAGAAAACTAGTATGATATAGAACAAAGATTAATAGGATAGGAGTTCAAAAATGAATAAAATCGTCATACCACTATTCCGTGAATTTATTGCTCTTGGGTTAATAGGTTTGTTTTTTTACTTATTCCTATTTGTTGATTTTCAGGATCTATCATTTAACATTCCTTCAGAATTATTAACAGTCAACACGATGTTTTTAAGTATTCTATTAGAAGCGATACCTTTTATTTTGTTAGGAGTTTTTGTTTCAGCGCTTATTCAAACATATGTATCAGAAGATTTAATTAAAAGAGCATTGCCTAGAAATGCGATTCTTGCTCTTTTTCCAGCTGCATTGCTAGGAGCCATTTTCCCTATTTGCGAATGTGCAATTGTTCCGATTGTAAGAAGGTTGATGAAAAAGGGCATGCCATTACATATTGGGGTAGTCTTTCTGGTTGGGGCACCAATCTTAAATCCAGTCGTATTTGCTTCAACCTATTATGCCTTTTCTTCAGAGCTTCATATTGCTTATGCAAGAATGGGGTTAGCGTTTGTTTTGTCAATTGTCATCGGGTTTATCATTTATCTTTTGTTTAAGAATAGCAATCAATTAAAGTGGACGAAAGAGGATGTAGTGGTTGAAGGGAATACTAATCAAGAAGAAAAAGTAGGAAAGTTAAAATCTACGTTATTTCATGCAAGTGATGAATTTTTTGAAATGGGTAAATTCTTAATAATGGGGGCGTTAATCGCCAGTCTTTTTCAAACATTTCTTGATCGTACTCTGTTGACTGAGCTCGGAACGAACGAGTTCCTCTCTCCTGCATTAATGATGGGGTTTGGTTATATTCTTTCACTATGCTCTGAAGCAGATGCCTTTGTTGCGGCTTCTTTTGGTGGTACATTTACTGCTGGCTCATTGCTTGCTTTTTTAGTATATGGTCCAATGCTTGATTTAAAAAATACAATTATGCTTTTTGCTTTCTTTAAAGCAAGATTTGTTGCAGCGTTTATTCTAGTCGTTACTATTGTTGTTTATATCGCTATTATTTTCTATCAGTTTCTATTTTTATAAGTAAAGGAGGTTTAGAGATTATATGGAAAAACAAAATGCGCAGTATCGTTTTCAAATATATATCCGAGGAATTATTTTAATTGGCTTTACATTATTAATGCTTAAGTTAGTGATAACAGGAAATATGGTTCATTTTATTGCGCCAAAAATGATGCCTTTTATGTATTTTGCGATTATTGTTTTTGCTCTGTTAGGTGCGATCCAAATCTGGAGAAGTGGTTCTAAAAAGCAAGCTGAGCTTTATTGTGATTGTGGGACAGACCATGCTGTTTCATCATCCCCAATAAAAACACTTCTTGTTTATTCTTTATTTGTTTTTCCTATTATAACTGGATTTTTATTTCCGGATGTTGTATTGGATAGCTCTGTTGCTGCTAAGAGAGGATTTAAGACAAATTTGGGAGAACAAGATACATCAAAGGCTGAGGCTTACTTAAGTGATCCTGAAGCTTATTTGAATGAGCTAGATGAGAGTGTAGGAAATAAAGTTGCGCAGTCTTCCAACATTCCGGATGTACCACTTGAGCACCCTGAAGGATTTGAGGTTCAGGAAAAACCAGTGGACTTTTATGCACAACTTGAGCAGAAAATGCTTGAAATGGAAACCATTCAATTTACTGAAGAAAATTTTATAGCAATGACCTCGATACTTGACGAAAACCCTGAAAAGTTCGTTGGAAAAAAGGTAGAGATGCTAGGGTTTGTTTTTAGAGAACATGATTTTGAAGAGAATCAATTTGTCATTGCAAGGTTTGGTTTATCATGTTGTGTGGCAGATGCATCAGTGTTCGGCACATTAGCAACATATCCAGAAGCAGAGCAATTTGGTGATGATCAATGGGTGAAACTAACTGGTACAATCACAACAGTAAAGTATCAAGATTGGACATTACCTTCAATTGAGGTTTCCGAAATTGAGCGTGTTGAACAACCGGAATCACCTTATGTTTATGAAAGTTACTAAAAAGCTAAGCCCCACGCAATTTATTGATTTTGCGTGGGTTTTTCTTGTTCTTTCTCTTGTGTTTCTTGGTTGTTAACTGGCTTTTTAATTGGATCAACAGTATGTTTATATTGGTAGGCCTTTCTTGTCGTTAAGAGGCTAAGCAAAAGTACAATAATGACAATGATGATGCAGATAATAAAAACAGTTTTCAATACATTTTCCTCCCGAAAATCTTCCTCTACTTATTCTATTAATAGCTATCATATCATGAAAGATCTAACATGTTGATACAATGTTTTTAGTATTTTCAAGCGTTTAAAGTAGAAAAACTGGGGTAAAGTACTAGTAGATAATAAAGGAGGAATTAAGATGTCAGAGAAATTAGTAACTACAGTAAATAAACAAATTGCCAACTGGACGGTGCTTTATGTAAAACTACATAATTATCATTGGTTTGTTAAAGGGAAAAACTTCTTTACACTACATGAAAAATTTGAAGAGTTCTATACCGAAGCAGCTGTCCATATTGATGAACTAGCTGAACGCTTATTAGCTCTTGAAGGAGCACCAGTTGCTACGATGAGAGAATGCTTAGAGCTTGCTTCAATTAAGGAAGCTGATGGAAGTGAAACAGCAGAACAAATGGTTCAAAACATTTATGAGGATTTTAGTGTGTTAGTAGATGAGCTAAAAGAAGGAATGGATTTAGCTGGTGAAGTAGGAGATGAAACAACTGGTGATATGCTATTGGCTATTCATCAAAGCTTAGAAAAGCATAATTGGATGTTAAAGTCTTTCTTAGGGAAATAAGAGGAAAGCAGGCGATCTGATCATCGCCTGCTTTTTTTCTATTCAAGCTCTCTGTCAGCAAGCTCTTTAGAAAGCTTTTCTGAAAAATATGGAATCATAAGAGAGTGCAGATCTTCCTCTGATAGAGTGTTGACCCAAGAAAGCATGTCCTGCTTACTTGTTTTTTCTAGAATTGATTTAACATAGGCATAAACATCCTCTTCATCTGCGCGGAATTTACTAAGCTCCGGGTTTGTAAAAAGTTCAAGGTTCACGATATTTTCCTCCAGTTTATAATCGTAGCTTCCCCGTATTTTTTGTTATGAAGAGGAGAACTATTCTAATTAATATCTCGCTGAATATTACAAAGAATATGAACAAAACATAACATAAGGATAGTTGAAGGAGTTGTCGAGATGGAGAACAATAAGAAAACGTATTATATTACGGTGGGAAGTGGGCAAATTTCACAGCTAAGTACAGCTTCTGCATGGGATTTTAAAATTGAGGCAACCGATGAAGAAATCGTTCAGCTTAGAGAGTATTTTGATCAGGTATACTCAGCTGATTTTCAAGGTTTCCTTCGCTCACATACACCATATGTTCAATACCATTATGATCGTGAAAATGATGCAATTGATGATACGAATATGAAAATATATCGTATGATTTATGAGCTAGGTGATGAAGAGGCAAAAGAGCATATTCGGACAAATCAGCTCATGTCAAAAATTAATGAACAAGAATAAACCCTTATACAGAGTTTTGACATTGTGATAAGATTTGTTTATTAGGAAAAAAATAGAGGGATTAAAATGTACCGATTTATAGATTATTATCACAATGAAGTTGTTTTATCTTTTGAAGATCATCCTTTTTCAAAAGATCCCAAGCATGTTTGGGTTGTTTGTCGTCATCAAGACCAATGGTTGCTAACAAAGCATTCTGACCGTGGATTTGAATTTCCAGGAGGAAAGGTTGAGGACAATGAAACGGCCCTTGAAGCAGCTATTAGGGAAGTGAAAGAGGAGACAGGTGGAATTGTTAAAGAAATAGAATATATTGGTCAGTATAAAGTTAAAGGAAAAGAAAAGATTATCGTAAAAAATATCTATTTTGCAATGGTTAATCAATTAGTTAAGCAAGATGGCTACTTTGAAACATATGGACCTGTTCTACTTAAGGAGCTTCCTGAGGGGATTCAAAAGGATAAAAAGTTTAGTTTTATTATGAAAGATGATGTATTACAAAGAAGTATTGAGGAAATATCAAAAAGATTAAAATAGAGGCGGCAAACGATGAACCCTCAAGGAGCAATGAGGGAACATCGTAGTCAGCCTCTTTTGTCGTTTTTAATCAATCGTTTCTCCAGCAACTCAACGCCCTGGTACATAATAGTAGCAAAAAAGGCAATAATGATTAGGCTCAATAAGACAAGAGTGAAATTAAATACTTGGAATCCATAAATGATCATATACCCCAGCCCTTTTGCTGAAACAAGAAACTCTCCTACAATAACACCTACCCATGATAACCCTACATTTACTTTTAAAGTTGAAACAATTGTAGGAAATGAAGCTGGTAAAACGGCTTCTTTAAAAGTTTGGAATTTGCTCGCCTTAAACGTTTGTAGCACCTTTATATAATTTGTATCTACTTCTTTAAAAGACGTGTACACAACGATTGTTGTAATGATAACCGAAATAATTGTCCCCATTGCAATGATGGAGAAAAACCCTGGACCTAGACCAACAATTAAAATTGGACCAAGAGCAACTTTAGGCATAGCATTCATTATGACAAGGTAAGGATCGAGTATTTTTGATAATCTTGGTGACCACCATAAAATAGCTGCAAGTAGGGCACCTAGAGCTGTCCCTAATATAAAGCCAAGGACTGTTTCAAAAAGAGTTACACCAAGGTGAGAGAGTAGGGTTCCGTCATTTATTTTCGTAAGGAATAGCTTCCATATCTTTGAAGGTGAGCTGAAAAGTAGTGGATCAATCCATTCTCTTTTGCCCGCTATTTCCCAAAGACCAAAAAAACAAACGAAAATTAATAGTTGATAAAATCTGATCCACTTTTTTTCTCGTTCAAGACCTCGTTTATAATTTCTATGAAGGAGTTCAATGCTTTCATTCTGTTTCATGCTGATCCAGCTCCTTCCATATTTGCTGAAATAATTCTGAGAACTTTGGATGCTGTCTTGCATAAAATGGAGGAAGCTCGCGAATTTCTTTAGGTATTAAATAGGTTCTATTTATTCTCCCTGGTTTAGCTGAGAAAACAAATATTCTGTCACTCATTGCAATAGCCTCACCTATATCATGTGTGACAAGGATTGCTGTTTTATTAAAATCCTTTAACGTTTGAACAACAAGGTCTTCAAGTTTCAATTTTGTTTGGTAATCAAGAGCAGAAAATGGCTCATCAAGCAATAAAATCTGGGGGTTTGTCGCTAATGTACGCACAAGAGCCGCCCGTTGTCTCATTCCACCTGAAAGTTGGCTGGGAAACTGTTTTTCTACTGAATCAAGTCCCATTTTCCTTAATAAATCTAATGTTTTTTCAGTTGTTTCAGGTGTTTTTTGATTGGTTATTTTCAATCCTAATGTGACATTTTCTTCTATGGTTTTCCAAGGAAATAAATAATCCTGTTGAAGCATATAGCCAATTAATTCATCAGGTTTTGTAATAGGTTTATTTGCAATACTTACTGTACCTTCAATTGGTTTAATTAGGCCGGCAATAATCGATAACAATGTTGTTTTGCCACAGCCGCTAGGACCAAGGAAGGAGACAAACTCCCCTTCCTCTATTGAAAGCTGAATATCTTCTAGAGCAACTGTTGCTGAGTCTTTTGTTAAATAAATGTGGTGAACATGATCGACGAGTAAAAATGACATAATAGCTCCTCCTTACTTGCTTGACACTTCTTCTGCAAAAGAGGTATTAACAAGTGTTTCGTGATCGACTCGCATTGGCAGTTCCCCGGCTTCATCCATAATGTTTTGGAGATTTTCCCACTCTTCAACATCCAAGATTGGGTCGGTTGCAAATGAGCCTTGTTCTTTGTATCGTTCTACAACTGTTTCAATCAACTCAAGTTCTGTATCTTCGAACTGAGGAGCGATGGATTCTGCAATTTCTTTTACGCTTTTTTCTTGAACCCATTGCTGTGCTTTATAAATAGCGGTAGTAAATTTCTTAGCAGCTTCCGCGTTTTCATCTAAAAAGCTTTGCTTGCTCATAAACGTTGTATAAGGAACCTTGCCGGATTCCGTACCAAATGAAGCGACGATATGGCCTGTGCCTTCTTTTTCAAAAATACTGGCTGTTGGTTCGAAAAGCTGAACAAAATCTCCAGTACCAGAAGCAAAAGCACTTGGAATATTTGCAAAATCAACATTCTGAATGAGTTCAAGATCTGTTTGGGGATCGATTCCATGCTGCTTTAACACGAATTCCCCGACCATTTGTGGCATTCCGCCTTTCCTTTGCCCTAGGAAGGTACTGTCTTTTAGCTGTTCCCATTCAAAATCATCAATTTTTTCTCTACTAACAAGGAAGGTTCCATCTGTTTGAGTAAGTTGAGCAAAATTAATGATCGGATCATTTGAGCCTTGCGCATGCACATAGATAGATGTTTCTGAGCCAACTAAGGCAATATCTGCGCCATCTGAGAGGAGAGTGGTCATTGTCTTATCTCCACCCCATGTTGTTGTTAACTTCACGTTAAGTCCTTCTTCCTCAAAGAAACCTTCCGCCATTGCAACATATAAAGGAGCGTAGAAAATTGAGTGTGTTACTTCGGCAAGATTAATCGTTTCAACCTTTTCCTGACTGCATGCTGAAAGGGGTAAAACAATTAATAACGCAACACATAAATACAACAGCCATTTTTTCATGTCATTAACCTCCTTGATGCATAGCACCGTTTTTTAAACAAGCAAGTAGAATAAGGTTTGGATGGATAGTAGAAATAACTAAGGTTTCGCCTTAAGAATTGGCGATAAACTGAGTTTTCTAATAAGATGATGTAGAAACTTGTATTCTCTTGTAATGTATGAATTGTGATTTCTAAAGAATATAGGATAATTTATGATCTTTTTAAAAATGTGTGAATGCCTAGATATGTAATTTGGGGAAAGGTAAAGGAATAGAACAAAAGAAGAAAGAGTGATTGTTAGATGAATGGAGAAATCATTAGCAAAATAAAGTACCCCTCACCAAATCCAAACATTCATTTATGGATTGTGACATATCGTTCCGAACAGTTAAAAATAAAGGGCTTACTAGCTGAGCCCGTACATGAAGGAAAATACGAGGGATTATTGTATTTACGTGGCGGGATTAAAAGTGTGGGAATGGTGAGGATCGGTAGGGTGATTCAATTTGCCTCTGAAGGATTTGTTGTTATGGCTCCTTTTTATCGTGGAAATCAGGGGGGAGAAGGAAATGAGGATTTTGCTGGAGAAGATCGCTATGATGCTATTTCTGCAATGGAAATTCTAAAACATCATCCAAAAGTCCAGCCTGATAGGGTGCATGTGTTCGGATTTTCAAGAGGAGGGGTCATGGCCTTATTAGCAGGCATTATCGCTGAAGATATCCGCTCTGTTGTAACGTGGGGTGGTGTAACGGATATGGTCTTAACATATGTTGAGCGAGAAGATTTACGTAGGATGATGAAAAGAGTGATTGGAGGTACACCAACTAAATTTCCAAAAAGATATGCCTGGAGAACACCATTATATGAATTGGACAGGCTTCACGCACCAATTTTAATTATACATGGTGTAAAAGACAAGAATGTATCAGTTGAACATTCATACAGGCTAGAAAAACGGTTAAAGGAGCTAAATAAACCAGTCGAAAGTTGGTACTTTGATCAATTTACACACTATTTTCCTCCGAAAATAAATCGTGATACATTACAAAGACTTTGTTTATGGATGAAAAAACAATAAGAGGTTAACTAAGTTTTATAGGTGTTATAAAAAAGCTCTGGTGGTATGATGAGTATAAGTCCAAGTAGAAAGAGGAGGGGTTCTATATGGGAATGCCAATGGAATTTAACACAATGATTGTGACAAAGGGAAAAGAAGTCCGTATTGATGAAAATACATTTGAGTTATCAAAGGATGGATATCGAGTTTATCCGATAGATATACCGATTGAGGTAAGAAAAACAATGAGTGGTGAAGTAACTGGACAAGCTGTTGTTCAGAAATTAGAATTAACGAACATTAAAACAATTGTCACGTATCAACTTATCAACTTAAATTCAACCAACTAATACATAAAGCCAGGTAATTGAGGTTATCTCATTACCTGGCTTTTATTCGACTTTAGGAACATGTGTATCATCAGCTTTTCTTACAAAAGCAATGAAAGTTCTTACGATAAGAAAGGTTATTGTTATTGATGCAAAGCTTGATAAACTGTTCCAGCCTCTTTTGAATTTGACCAATTTTGTATTAGCTTCAAGCCAATGTTCGGCTAATGCCATTGGAATGCTGAAATAAAACACTTTTAAAAGAATCTTAGGAATGCTAGAGGTTTTCGTTAATTGATTGTAATACACACAAGATAGAGGAAACAGTAAATAATCATAGATAAAGCTTATATCAAAAGATTTAAATAGTTTTACTGGGTATTTTATATATCCACGATGAATTAGAAGATTGTCCATTATGGAAGAAATATACCCTTTAAAAAGGAAGATAATTAACCAATCCTTCATAGGTGGCTTTTTAATAATTTTAAAAACTGAAATAAGCCCAAATAATAATAGAAATTTGAGTGTGTTTTTTTCAAACTGGTGTTTTCTCAACTATCATCCCTCCTAATAAAGAAAGTTTGTCCTAACTTTCGTTAAAATATTGAAACAATATGGAGAAGAGGTATAAAAACTAAAGAAAGCCCATCATATGATGAGCTTTAAAACATACTAGTTATAACGAATTGGACCGCCCAATTTCTCGATATCGTTAGATAAACTATTGAATTTCTTGAAGTTATCTTTAAATTCTGTAGCTAATTCGATTGCTTTGACAAGGTATTCATCTTGAGAGCTCCATGTTTTGTGTGGCTGCAATACATCGTCAGGAACCCCTGGTACATGAATTGGAATATTTAAACCAAATACTTCATCCTTTACGGTTTCAATGTGATCAAGGTCACCTTCAACTGCAGCCTGAACCATAGCTCTTGTATACTTGAGATTCATCCGTTTACCAACACCGTATGCTCCTCCGGTCCAACCGGTGTTTACTAAGAATACTTGAACTTCATGTTCATCAATTTTTTGACCAAGCATATTAGCGTAACGTGTTGCTTTCAGTGGTAGGAATGGAGAGCCAAAGCAAGTAGAGAATGTAGTTTCAGGAGCTGTTACGCCACGCTCTGTTCCTGCTAATTTGCTTGTGTATCCACTCAGGAAGTGATACATTGCTTGTTCTTTTGTTAACTTACTAATTGGCGGTAATACTCCAAAAGCATCTGCAGTTAAAAAGACAATCGTTTGTGGATGACCAGCAATACTTGGGATAATTGCTTTGTCAATAGCAGTTAGTGAGTAGGCAGCTCGAGTATTTTCTGTGAAAAAGGAACTGCTGTAATCAGCTTCTCTTGTGTCATCATCAACAACGACATTTTCAAGAACTGATCCATATCGGATAGCATTAAAAATTTGTGGTTCTTTTTCTTTCGTTAAGTTGATACACTTTGCATAGCAACCACCTTCAATATTAAAAATGCCAGAAGTAGACCATCCATGTTCATCATCACCAATTAAACGACGGTTAGGGTCAGCAGATAACGTTGTTTTCCCTGTGCCAGAAAGTCCAAAAAACAGAGCAACATCACCTTCAAAGCCAACATTTGCTGAGCAATGCATAGGGAGGATGTTATTTTCAGGTAATAATAAATTCATAACTGAGAATACAGATTTCTTCATTTCGCCAGCATATTCAGTGCCACCGATTAAAATCGTTCTTTTCTCAAAGGAAATGATAATGAATGTTTCTGATTTTGTACCATCAACTTCTGGATCAGCTTTAAAATGAGGAGCTGATAAAATAGTAAAAGGTAGTTCCTTTGACTCGTTTTCTTGTTCTTGGTCTTTAATAAACAGTTGACTTGCAAAAAGATTATGCCAGGCAAACTCATTTATAATTTTTAGTGGTAACTGAAAGCGAGGGTCAGCACCTGCAAATCCATCAAATATAAAGATTTCATCTCGTTTCTTAAGGTGTGAAATCATTTTACTGTATAAGCGATCAAATGCCTCTTCTGAAATAGGCTGATTCACTGGACCCCAATTTATTTTACTTTTTACTGAACTTTCGTCTACAATAAACTTATCCTCTGGTGATCTCCCGGTATAAGCTCCGGTTGTTGCTCGAATTGCACCTGTTGATGTTAATAATCCTTCTTTACGTTCAAGTACTTTTTCAACAAGCTGTGCAACTGATAAATTATGTTTTGCATTCTCCCCATTAACAAGCTGATTAAGCTCATTTGTTATATCTGTAATATTCATCCCCATTACCTTCCTTCTAGAAAAGAATAATTTCCCTTATGTTGATAATTAGTATAACACATTAATTTTAATAAAACATACTATTTAGTGATTTGCTATCATTAAATTTTTGAATTGAAAAAATATTTTGCTATTAGAAAAACTTAAGCTTTGTACAACACATCACACTAGCACAATGTAGAAAAACAATTGATATTTATATTTCTATAGGATATGGGACACAATAGTGATAGACATCTATCAAATATTTTAATAAATCAATGGTAATAGTTGTCGATTTTTGTTGACACCAATAGGTTAGTGCGCTATGATATGTCCTTGAACGGATTCTCTTATCCCGAGCTGGTGGAGGGACAGGCCCTATGAAACCCAGCAACCTGCTATCAAAGGAAAGCGGCGACTGCGCACTAATTATATAGTTTTATTGAACAGTTTTTTTGCCTGACCTAAGAAAAGCACGTTATGAATCAAAACTCGTTTTGATTCATGTTGTGTTTTTCTTAGGTCAAGAATGATGCGAGAGCATCATTCAAGCAAGCGATAGCTTGCTTAGGCAAAAAAGACCAATCTGTGGAACTATGTTAAACCGACGCAATCTAGAACGACATTTTCCGACGCAAAGGTGCTAACCTGAAGCAAGGCGAAAGCCCTTGATCGATAAGAGCGAAAGGCGATGAACGATGATAAACCTTTCCTCACATGGGAAAGGTTTTTTTTGATAACAGAAAAAAGTATTCTTCATTAGAGTTTTACCAGGACAAGCATGTGGTAAAGGTACATAATACTTCTGTTCACAAAATATGCCAACGTGATTTTCTAAAGGTCATACTTTGGGAAGAGTTCCGGATCAAATGAATGAACATGAATATGAGGAGGAAGCTTTTAATTATGTCTAAAAAACGTCTTTTTACTTCAGAATCTGTAACAGAAGGCCATCCAGATAAGATCTGTGACCAAATTTCAGATTCAATTCTTGATGCAATTATTGCAAAAGATCCAAATGCACGTGTAGCGTGTGAAACTTCTGTTACTACTGGTTTAGTGTTAGTTGCAGGAGAAATTACAACTAGTACGTATGTAGATATCCCAAAAATTGTCCGTGAAACAATCAAAGACATTGGTTACACTCGTGCTAAGTATGGTTTTGATGCGGAAACTTGTGCTGTATTAACATCAATCGATGAGCAATCAGCAGATATCGCTATGGGTGTAGACCAAGCTCTAGAAGCTCGTGAAGGTCAAATGTCAGATGAGGAAATTGAAGCAATTGGTGCAGGGGACCAAGGTTTAATGTTCGGGTTTGCATGTAATGAAACAAAAGAATTAATGCCACTTCCAATTTCGTTAGCACATAAATTATCACGTCGCTTAACAGAGGTTCGTAAAGATGAAATTCTTCCATACTTACGTCCTGATGGAAAAACACAGGTAACTGTTGAATATGATGAAAATAATAAACCAGTTCGTATTGATACAATTGTTATTTCAACTCAACATCATCCTGAAGTTACACTTGAGCAAATCCAACGTAACCTAAAAGAGTATGTTATTAATCCTGTTGTTCCTGCAGAATTAATTGATGAAGAAACAAAATACTTTATTAATCCAACAGGTCGCTTCGTTATTGGTGGACCACAAGGAGATGCTGGATTAACTGGACGTAAAATCATTGTTGATACTTACGGTGGATATGCACGTCATGGCGGTGGAGCATTCTCTGGTAAAGATGCAACAAAGGTTGACCGTTCTGCAGCATATGCAGCTCGCTATGTAGCGAAAAACATCGTTGCAGCTGGTTTAGCTGATAAATGTGAAGTTCAATTAGCATATGCAATTGGCGTAGCACAGCCAGTATCTATTTCAATTGATACGTTCGGAACAGGAAAAGTTTCTGAAGAAGTATTAGTAGAAGTTGTTCGCAGTAATTTCGATTTACGTCCTGCTGGGATTATTAAAATGCTTGACTTAAGACGTCCTATTTACAAACAAACTGCAGCTTACGGACATTTTGGCCGTAATGATCTTGATCTTCCTTGGGAAAGAACAGATAAAGCAGATGCTTTAAATAAAGCTGCATTACAATAAGGTATAAAAGGTCTGATGTGAATGTTCACATCAGACCTTTTTTGTTGGAGCCAAGTTCGTTTGGGAATACAAGCGTAAACGTAGTACCTTTGCCGAGCTTACTATTGAATTCCATTCTACCCCCGTGCAAAAGAACTAATTGTTTTACAATAGCTAGTCCTAACCCAGTACCGCCTTCTTTACGGTTCCTTGCTTTATCTGCACGATAAAAACGTTCACCAATATGCATAATATCTTCTTCTGACATCCCGATTCCATTATCAGCAATAGAAAAGAAGATGCTTTCTTGATTTTGTGTGAGAGAGATCGAGATCGTTCCAGGTTTATCTGAGTATCTTATTGCGTTTTCAAGAAGGTTATATATAATTTGTTGTAGGCGGTCATGACTACCTATAATAATGATTTCATCGTCTAAGTGTTGCTGAAGGATTAATTGTTTTTCTTGGAGACGATGATAAAATCGATCCACAGTGTCATTTACTAATTGAGAGAAGGCAATAGGCTCTTTTATTAAAGGGTAATTTTCTCCTTCAAGCTGAGCTAAATCTAATAAATCATTAACAAGTCTTTGCATTCTCTCAGATTCTCGCTGAATAAGGGAAAGGTATTTTTCAGCTTCATCCTCAGTTTCATATAGTTTTTCTTGAAGCACCTCACTATATCCCTTTACATAACTTAATGGAGTTCTTAGTTCATGGGCGACGTTGGCTAAGAAGTCTTTTTTCTTTTGATCTGACTCATCCAATGCCTCTGACATCTGATTAAAGGTTTTGGATAATCCACCAATTTCATCAGACGTTCTTACGGGAATTCGATTTTTGAAGTTTCCTTTAGCAAGTTCTTTAGCATATTTTCTCATCTCATGGATAGGTTGCAAAATCGTATTGCTCATTGAATTCACGATTTTAAAGATAACTAAAAAGAAAATAATGCCAACAGCAATTAACAAAGGTGTTGTTCTATTAAAAACCTCTTCAATAGGGGCAAGCGGTAAATAAAGATAAATAATACCGACTAACTTATTATCATCAAGTAAGGGCACGACAACACCCATGATTTGTCGGTCAAATCTTTCTTCATAGCCTATCTTGATTAAATGCTCTCCACGTAATAAGTTTCTTCGCTCTTCTTCGCTAATTAAACCCTCATGATTAATTTCAAATGGTAAACATGCACTCAATTCTCTCGGGTTATTAACCAATAAAATCTCTGATTCACTAATTGTGTTATACCAACTAAGATGGGTCTTAAACTCATCTGAAATTTCGCCTGATGTATAACTACTTGCTAGCTTTAATCCTTCATTTAAAAGAGACTGCTCCACTTCATTTACATAAAGATTTCGATATAAATAATGAATAAATAAAAATGAAAACAAGATTGAAACACAGAGGATAACAGCAAATAATAGGCGGATTTTTGTTTTTAACGAACTAGATGACCAATTACATTTCAGCTTCAAATTTATAGCCAACCCCCCAAACTGTTTGAATACTGTTTGCTGCAGCATCTAACTTTAGTCTCAATGTTTTGATATGGGTGTCAACCGTTCTTTCACTTCCTGTATAATCAATCCCCCAAATCTTCTCAAGTAAATGCTCTCTAGAGAATACTTGAGATTTATGGGTTGCAAGAAATAAAAGTAATTCGTACTCTTTGAGTGTTAAGGATAAGGGTTTTTCATGACAAAATGCTCTTCTGGATTTTAATTCAAAGGAGATTGAACCAAAGTTTTGTCGATTATCCTGGAGTTGGTTTGTATTATAGCTTGTTCTCCTTAGTACGGCTTCGACCCTTGCTAGCAGTTCACCTGTACTGAAAGGCTTAACAATATAATCATCTGCACCTAACTTAAGACCATGTATACGGTCCCATTCGTCACCACGTGCTGTTAAGAATATAATCGGAATGCTATATTCTTCTTGAATTTGCTTTCCAAGTGTAAATCCATCTATTTTTGGCATCATCACATCTAACAGAATCAAATGTGGTGAAAATTGAGGAAGGAACGTTAATGCTTCATCACCATCCTCAGCTTGTAAAACCTCATATCCTTCTTTTCGTAAATAAAGATTGACTAATTCTCTCATTTCAGGTTCATCATCAACGACTAAAATCTTTTTATTTAGCATTAGCTGTTCCCTCTCTTGCAATTAACTGTAAAGGACCATCACCAACCGGTATGGTTTCTATTTGCTTGAAACGATGAAGATCAATAATTTCCACTTCATTTGCGTCATAGTTGCTAATATATAAATAATTATTATATAACGTCATTGAAAAGGGGTTTGCACCGACCTCAACAGAACGGAGAATTTGATGGGAGGTACTATCAATTTCTCTTAATATATTAGAGCCATGACTTAAAACATAAACCTTGCCATCTTTTGTTATAAAATCAATTGGCATCAATGGTGCATGAACCGTTGCTGTTAATTGTTTGTTTTTAAGATCATAAATATAAATATTTTCTTGGATATGAACTCCTGAGCCATGGCCACCGAGCCAAAGTTCTTGATTCTCCGTTATAAATCCACCAGCTGCTCCATCATGAGAAGGAATGGTGCCTTCCATTTCTAACTGATCTATAGAAAGGATCGCAATACCAGGATGATCGAGATAACTAACATACAAATGATGTTGATCTTCAAAAATTGCAAATGGTGTGTGCTCCACCGTTGTTTCTTTCAAAAGATTACCATCTAAGTTAAACATTTTTATTTTATTGGTTTGTTGGTCAGCAAGATATAAGATTTTTTCAGAAGAAAGAAGACCGGTTTCTATTCCTTCACCAATCTCCCACTCTTTGCTCTTACCTGTTGAAAGTTGGTATACATAGCCTTTTGCTGATTCTTTATTTAATAATAGTAGTTTGTCATTCGATAACAGGATTCCATTTTTAAATGGGTGCGGTACTTCCCAGATCATTTTTTCTTTTGTATCACCATCTATAAAAGTAATAGACTGGTCGTATATATTCAAACTTGCAATAACAGATTTAGATAATGGGATTTTTGGTAATGAAGGTTCTGTAGAACAGGAGACCATTAAGAGTAGAAGAATGGTTCCAAAGACTAAACGTTTCATTGATTTTCCTCTCAAATTCTTATTTTTATTTTAGTGTAGGTAAGGTATTCATTTGGATGGTATAGTGATTATTATAACTTTAAAATGTGAATAATGAATGAAGTCATAAATTCATATTGTTTTTCTTCATAAAAATATCACATTTGTTCGCTATCTTTAAAGAGTAGGAGGGAAATAAGAATGAAGCTTAAGATCGTGATAAGTAGCCTAGTGATAAGTATACTTCTTGCAGCAGGCTGCCAGCAATCTGCTGAACCTCAGCATACTAATCATTCAGAAGAAGTTGAAGTGAAGGCACCAAAAGTTGAAATACTAGCGAATGTACATACAAATCCAAATCAACAAGAAACAATTAGTGCGAATGTATATTACGGCGAAGAACTTGTTGATGATGCCGAAGTAACATTTGAAATAAAAAAAGGTGAAGAAGAATCCGAGAAAATTTTGGCGGAACTAACAGATACCGGTACTTATTCAATTGATTATATTTTCGATGACCCTGGAGTTTATCAAGTAATAGCACATACTAATGTAAAAGGATACCATACAATGCCAACGGTTGATATTCAAGTTGGTGAAGGTACCTGATCATTCAAAGAAACTAGAAACTGATTTGTCAGAGGGACATTAAAAAGCAAAGGAGACGTTTGAGAAGACTCCTTTGCTTTATGTTTTTGTTTCATAAATTAATCAGCAAACCTTATGCATAGCGAATAATCTTCTTTTCAATTAATGCATCTTCATATTCTGTTAATAGTCCTTCAAAGATTTGATCCCATGTTTGAGAAAGAGCATATTGACGTGCCTCTTTTCCCATTTGTGTTTTTAAAGAATGATTAGTTAATAAATGAATAATAGCATTTGTAAATTGTTCCACGTTCCTTGGTTCACATAAATGTCCGGTTTGATTTTCTTTGAAAATATTTTTAACTCCACCAGAATTAGCTCCTATGACTGGTGTACCTGAAGCAAGGGCTTCTAAAACGACATTTCCGAATGTTTCCGTTGGAGATGGAAAGACAAATAAATCTGATGCAGCATATACTTTTGCGAGATCCACACCATTTAAGTAGCCAGCAAATGTCATGTTTTCAGGAGCTTTCTTTTGCATATCTTCTTTAGATGGTCCATCTCCTACAATTAACCAATGAATATGATTCTTCATATTCTGAGGAAGGCTTTGTGTGATATTCATAAGAGTTTCAATATCCTTTTCAGGAGCTAAACGGCCAACGTAGGATAAAATATATTTTTCTTTAATACGATATTTATGACGAATTTCTTCACTAGGGTAATTAGGATGAAATAATTGACACTCAACTCCTCTTCCCCAAATATGAAGGTTGGAAAAACCTTTTCTCTTTAATTGTTCCAGGGTCTCTTTAGATGGAACAAAGATTTTGCGTAGAGGTTTGTGAAACCAATGCATATACTTCCAAAGAAACTTAGATAGAAATTGAAAATCATAGTACTCCAAATATTGATCAAAATCAGTGTGGTAGGATCCAACAAGCGGGATGTTTAGCTTTTTAGCATAATGCAGTCCGCAAAGACCTATATTAAAAGGTGTGGCAACATGGATTAAATCTGGCTTAAATTTTTGGAGCTCTGACTTTACATGTAGCATATTGGGAAGAGCTAATCTACATTCTGGATACAAAAAAAATGGTAAGCTTGTGAAACGATGGATATGACTTGAAAACAAGCTTTCATTTGTACTTTCTGGTGCAAAAACTCTAAATTCATAGCCATTGTGTTCTAGATAGTCTGTAAATCTCTTTAATGTTCTTGCAACCCCATTTACATCTGGTGCAAAAGTATCTGTGAAAATAGCTATTCTCATCGAAATCCCCCCAGTTACTAAAAAGTGAAAGGTACCATTAATGAGTTTCTATTTTTATGTTCATACTTTGGTTAAAGAAGGCCCTTATACAATATTTCATGGCAAATTGTGTAGCTAACAAATCCAGCAGAGCTCCCGAGTAAACATCCAGCCAGAACATCTGAAGGGTAATGTAACCCAAGATACATTCTTGATAAACCTACACTTATAGCAACTGGTAAAAGAATGAGTGCAAATTGTGGCATAAATAAAATAAATGGAATGATGACAGAAAAAATAGCTGTTGTATGTCCTGATGGAAAGGAATGATCTTCCAATGGATTTGCAGGCACTTTTGTTTCTACAAGTGCAATGTAAGGTCTTTTACGTGGATACAGTTTTTTAACCATTGCCACGGGAAGATGACTTAAAAGAAGTGATAACCCACTAGCAATGCTTGTAGTTTGTACGTTACCTTTTGTGAAAAACATAAGACAAAGACAAACCGTGATTGTGATAATAGCTCCACCAAGATGTGTAATATTGCGAAAATAGAAATTTAGAATCTTTTGGTCAAAATGACGGTTCACACTTCGAAACAGCCTGCATTCAAAATCATACATGTTCGATAAAAGCCTTGTTTTCATCTTAGGAACGCTCCTTTTTATTTACCCCTTTACTATTATTTTAGTTGACGAATATTTAGTTAATAATAAGATAATGTAAAAAATTCCTTCACATCATTTTCAAAAAATTAATGATAGCTAAATAAATAAACATAACGAAATGAAATGATTTTCTTAAGATAGGTATAATATGTAAGATGTAGAGGTATTTGTGTCTGTCCAGATTACATTTTAAACAATTTATGAAAGAAGTTATTGAAAGTGGTATGGAAAGGTAGAGGGTGGTAACATAATAATAAAGATTAGAAAAACTTGGCTTATCGCCAAGTTTCCATTGGTAAATTTATTCCTTAAAAAGACTTTATAGAATGTATGATCCCATAATAATTATTCACGGTGCTTATCTTTTTTTATGGATTTATAATATTGTCCTTTTTCAACATATTCGCGACGGATTCGTTCCATATCTTTTATATCTTCTTGAGTTAGTGATCTTACAACCTTTGCTGGTCGACCAAGAGCAAGCGTGTTAGGGGGTATTTTTTTTCCGGGAGGAACAAGACTACCTGCTCCAATAAAGGCTCCTTCACCAATTTCTGCACCATCTAAAATGATGGAACCCATACCAATTAAAGCTTTCTTGCGAATAATGCTACTATGTAGAATGACACTATGGCCAACAGTCACGTCATCTTCAAGGATTAGTGGTTTGTTAGGACTTTGATGAAGACAACATAAATCCTGAATATTCACACGCTTTCCTATAATTGTTGGTGAAACATCTCCGCGAATGACTGTTTGAAACCATATGCTTGATTCGTCTCCGACAATTACATCACCAGTAATTGTTACATAATCTGCAATGAAAGCTGATTCAGAGATTTGGGGCTCTTTGTCTTTAAATGGATAAATCATGTTTGTCATTCCTTTCTAATGGAAAGAATATACTTTTATTCGTTTATTATACCACTGGTTTATAATACTGAAATGTTGATTTCCATAGATAGTTAAAAGAGATGATAGTGAAAGGAGAGGCAGCATTATGTGGAAATGGGAAGCTGAAACTGATGATGTAAAGGGATGTATTGTTATTGTCCATGGAGCTGCTGAACATCATGGTCGCTATAAAATGCTTGTAGAAATGTGGAGATTAGCTGGATATCATGTTGTAATCGGTGATTTACCAGGTCAGGGAACTACAACTAGAAGAAGAGGACATATAGAATCTTTTGATGAATATATAAAAGAAGTGAATGAGTGGATTACGGAAGCAAAGAAATTTGGTGTTCCGCTATTTTTATTAGGTCATAGCATGGGAGGGCTTATTGTTATTCGTGCCTTGCAGGAAAAGCATCATGATGTGAAGGCGGTTATTTTGTCTTCTCCTTGCCTAGGAATATTATTTAAGCCTAATAAGGCGCTTGAGCTCGCTTCAAAAGGCTTGAATTTAATTATGCCATCTTTTAAAGTACAGTCACAATTGAATGTTGCTCTTGCTACTCGAAGTAAAGCTGTACAGGAGCTTGATGAAAATGATTCTTTATATGTGACAAAGGTCTCCGTAAGATGGTACCGTGAGTTAAAAAAGGCTATGGAAGAAGCACAAAATCAGGTTGGGAAATTTCAAGATGTACCGTTACTTCTTATGCAAGGCGGAGCAGACAAGATTGTTGATAAGTCACTTGTGAAAGCATGGTTTAACAAAGTAGATCTTCATGAGAAAAGTTACAAAGAGTGGAAAGGGCTTTATCATGAAATTTTTAATGAGCCAGAGCAAGAAATTGTTTTCGAAACGGCAAAGAGGTTTTTTGACTCCCATTCACATGATCAAAAGTAAAACTAGTTAAAATTCTTTTATTTTACTATATATACAAGAGGTGACAACCCCTTTGACAGTACCCCAGCATCCGATTAGGTTAATGACTAAGGTTTATAAAGAAATATTTCCCATCACCCATTTTTATATCAAACATTGGAAAGAGAAGGCAGAGAGCATACCGAATAGGGAATTAAGATTACAAGCATTAAATAGTATTCAGGAAAAAGAGTTTCACTGTGAAGGTGGAGCCATTTTATCAATGATTTCAGGTCAGCATAAACAGCAATGCATCGAATTTATTGTTGCTTATCAAACAATAAGTGATTATCTAGATAATCTTTGTGATCGTAGTACTTCTCTAGATCCTGTTGATTTTCGCATGCTTCATCAGTCTATGTTAGATGCTTTATCATGTGGTGCTCCATGTAAAAATTATTACCAATTCAGGGAAGATCAGAATGATGGTGGCTATCTACATGATTTAGTTCAAACATGTCAAAATGTTTTATCGGACCTACAACACTATCCTTTGATATCAAAGTATTTACTAGAATTATCAAATTATTATTGCGATCTTCAGGTACATAAGCATGTTAAAAAGGATGAACGAGTGTCACGCCTTGAGGACTGGTTTGAACGGCATAGAGGAAATGTACCCCAAATGGAATGGTATGAGTTTTCAGCTTGTACAGGGTCAACTCTTGGCATTTTTTGTTTAGTAGCATATGCTTTTCAAGAGGGGTTTGAAGAGAATCAAGCTAAACAAATTATGGAAAGCTATTTTCCTTATATCCAGGGTCTTCACATCCTGCTTGATTATTTAATTGACCAAGAAGAGGATAAACAGGGTGGAGACTTGAATTTTTGTAGCTATTATTCGTCAGAAGAAGTCATGATCAAAAGATTGGAGTACTTCGTTGAGAAGGCAGATACTCATTTAAAAGGGATTCCACATGAGAATTTTCATCGCTTGATTAATCGGGGATTACTTGGAGTTTATTTATCAGATGATAAGGTTGCATCAAGGAAAGAGCTAAATAAATTAGCAAAGAGATTAATAAAGTTAGGTGGATTAACATCCTTTTTCTTTTATTTTAATGGAAGAGCATATCGTACAATTCAAAAATTCCCTTGGAAAAAAAGTTCATAATGAAACTAAGAGGCGCCTTTATGTGGGCGCCTCTAGCATTTTTCAATTGCAACAATATATGGTGGATTATTTTGTTTGTTTATAAATTGATATTTTAGAACATGAGCTACACTTGAATCGATTCTTTCTACAAAGCTCATAAGCTCATCTCGTTCTATCTTTCCTTCAGGATGACCGTGATAAATAACAATGACAATCATCCCTTCAGGTTTCATCACATGTAAAAGCTGTTTAATAGCTGATATTGTTGTTTCATAATTCGTAACAATAGAAGGATCTCCACCTGGTAAATAACCTAGATTGAACATAGCCCCGCTTATAAGCCCGTGCTTTTCTTCAGGTATAACTGATTGAATAAAGTGGTGTCCTTGTTGAGAAAGTGTGACTCTTTCTTGAAGGTCATTTGTTTTGAGTCGTTCCACTGTATTGAGAAGAGCCTGTTTTTGAATATCAAAGCCGTAAACATGTCCTTGTTCTCCGACGAGTTGTGCTAGAAAGACAGTATCGTGACCATTTCCAATTGTAGCATCAACAACAATATCTCCCTCATTTATTGCTTCTTCTAATAATTGTTTGGCAAAAGGCAATATACGTTTTAACTTCATTAAGAAAGTACCTCTGTTTTACGATAATATTTCCCTTGAAAGCTATTTCTTCGCTTTAATTCAGCATCAATCGAATTTAAAACATTCCATTTGTTTACGCTCCACATAGGCCCAATCATAAGATCAATCGGCCCATCTCCTGTAATACGGTGGACAATCATCTCGGGTGGAAGAATTTCCAATTGATCACAAACAAGATTTACATATTCTTCTAAACCTAAAAACTCAAGCTTTCCTTTTTCGTATTGCTTAACCATTGGTGTTCCTTTTAATAAATGTAAAAGGTGGATTTTAATTCCTTGAACATCAAGGTTTGCAACTGCTTTTGCAGTTTCCATCATCATTTCATTATTTTCTAGTGGTAATCCGTTAATAATATGAGAACACACTCTAATTCCATGTTTACGTAATTTTTTTACCCCATCAACATAGCATTGAAAATCATGAGCCCGGTTAATGAGAAGTGCTGTTCGTTCGTGAACAGTTTGCAAACCAAGCTCAACCCAAAGGTACGTACGTTGGTTTAATTCTGCCAAGTATTCGACCACATCATCAGGTAAACAATCTGGTCGTGTTGCAATAGAAAGACCTACAACATCTTCTTGAGCGAGAACAGATTCAAACTTTTCTCTTAACACTTCTACAGGAGCGTGTGTATTTGTATAGGCTTGAAAATAAGCCATATACTTTCCGTTCTTCCATTTTGTATGCATTTTATCTTTAATGTCATGAAATTGCGTAATAAGATTATCTGCACGATTCCCTGCAAAATCACCAGAACCTGCCGCACTACAAAAAGTACATCCTCCATGTGCAACAGTACCATCTCGATTAGGGCAATCAAAGCCACCATCTAATGCTACTTTAAACACTTTATGTCCAAAGTGATGTCGTAAATGATAATTCCATGTATGATAACGTTTATTATCCGTAGAATAAGCAAATGAAGAGGATTGCTTCAAAATAGAAACCTCCTTTAATAGTATGTCAAATTTCCATCTAATCATTTTACCATTTTAGCTTCAGGAAAGACAGATTACTTGATGGCTTTCCAGATATTTGAACACAAGTTTTTTCATCCGTTGTAAACAATATAACTGATGAAGCTTCAATTGACTTCATATCGTTTGGAGGAGATGGACATGGCAACAAGACAATCAGTTAATGAATATTTACAACGCTGTACGGACGCAATTGAATATGCTCGTGAACAATATAAAGGTGGAGCGCAACAAGAGCATTACAATGAGACAGAATATACAAAAGCACTTCAAGGATTAGAAGATTCTGTTAACGAAATTAATCATCTTTCATTAAGTGCAAATGATCAGCAGCAAGATCAGCTTTATCGTATGAGATTGCAACTTCAAGAACTCCAAAATAAGATGATTCTTAAAGGGGATGCTGAGCGATGAAAAAACGATCAAAGCAAAATAACCCTGAGCAAAAAACAAAGAACGGTGTTAACAGCAATGATCTAGAGCTTGGTCAAGATTATGATCCAATAAAAGAAACAAAAGCTAAAAATGCAAAAAAGGGTCAACCAATTAAATCTAAGCAAAGAGTAGAAGATGAGTTATAAAAGGACCAGATTGGTCCTTTCAGGTTGTAGACAAAAAGGGTTTGGAATGGTCGCATTCCAAACCCTTTTTGTCGATAAACTGTTTTTATGCTTTATCATGTCCAGTTTGCTATCTTTTTAAGACTCAAGGCAGCGAAAATAAGCATCCCCTGCATGGACAATTTTTTAAGCCCTCGAAGGGTTGTCCAGCGCATGTCATGCTTTTCTAATACTCGCTCGATGTTTCCTTTCACCTCAAGTCAAAATAAAAAAAGGATCAAATTGGTCCTTTTTTTATTTTGGAAATAATTAACTAATATTTTATTGACAATTTTCAAGAGTTGACGTAATGTACTAAGTGTACTACATGATGTAATACACATAGATCAATATAAATTAATAAGAAAGTAGGGAGAAACGATGATCCAAATAGATCCGAGAAGTTCAACTCCCATTTATGAGCAAATTATTCAGCAGATGAAGGAGCTATGTTTTAAAGGGGTATTAAAGTCTGGTGACAAGCTTCCATCTGTTCGAGAATTATCCACCATGATTGTTGCAAACCCAAACACTGTTAGTAAGGCTTATAAGGAGCTTGAAAGACAAGGGATAATTGAGACATTACGTGGGCGTGGAACCTTTGTGTCAGAAAACACGGGAGAATCTCTAGATGAAAGGAAGATGGAAATGATTAAGGACCAATTAAAGCCGCTAATTATTGATGCGTTTTATGCTGGTATTGACTTTAACCATATTCATGAGTGGATTGATGAAATCAGGAAGGAAGTAGGGGGTGATTCCCATGCTACAAATAAAAAAACTGACAAAAACACTTGATGGTGTTGAGGTTCTTAAGGAGATCGACCTTACTCTTGAATCAGGTGAAATATTTGGCTTATTAGGAAGAAATGGTTCTGGAAAAACAACCTTATTACGGTGCATACAACAAATTATTCAACCAGACGTAGGTGAAGTACTGTTTGAAAATGTGGCAATTTTTGATCATCCTCTTTTAAAAAGAAAAGTGATATATATGCCAGTTCAAAATCCTGCCTATGATCGGTATAACTATAAACAGCTTGTTAGAACACTCCGTACACTCTACCCGGACTTTGACGTAACCTATGCAAATGAACTAATGAATCGCTACGGAGTCCCGGAAACAAAAAAATATCGTGAACTTTCAACAGGGTTAAAAAAACAATTGGGGCTTATTCTTGCATTTGCGATCCGTCCTGCTGTTATTTTACTTGACGAGCCAACAGATGGAATTGATGCCGTAACAAGACATGATCTTTTGCAATTAATGATTGATGAAGTTGCTCATAGAGATACGACGATTTTACTAACTTCACACAGACTAGAAGACATTGAACGAATTTGTAATCGCATTGCTTTTTTAGAAGATAATCAGCTCGCAGATGTGTTGAATGTAGATAATTTAAAGGAGAATTATGTGAAATTACAACTGGCTTTCGATTAAGATTTATTGTTAGAGATGAGAAAGAAGGGCATTCCAGTCTTAGAGTCCACCGGTGTTTTTTATACAGTTGTCCTCAAGCAGGAGGATCAAGAAAATCATGAATGGTTACGCTCACTTGAACCTAGAATTTGGAATGAACTTCCGGTAAGTCTTGAAGAAATCTTTATTGCAAAGTTTGGAGGGAAGCGAAGATGGTAGCTCCTGATTTATTAAAACATGAAATAAAAAAACATTGGGTTCAGTTATTCATCATGGTTCTCTTTATTTCGTTTCTTCTACCAGCACAAATTTGGCTGGAGTATTTAAATGTAATAAATATAAAGAATCTTCCTGAAGATTTAAAAGAGATTGATCTTCAACATTTTGGTTCAGCATTTTTATTGTGTGTTTTTGTTATAACATTAGCCATTGTGCAAATTGGTGTGGAGAGAAGTAATGGAAATATGGAATTTAATCTATCGCTACCTTTTTCAAGGGGAAGTATTTACCTAACGAAATGGAGTGTAGGTGCCGTAAGTATTGTTTTAAGTTGGGTCATTGCATTTACAATAACGGCTATATTAATCCTATTTATAGACATTCCCGTTCTTTATTTTACAGAGTTTTATTTGTATTTATTGGGTGCATTGTTGCTACTGTATAGTGTTACATTTGCTGCGGGAGCGTTTACTGGTAACCCATTGGCTCAAGGATTAGTTGCATTAACAGTGAGTGTATTTCCGATTCTTGTATTTGGATTAACGCTAATTCAAATTGGAATACTATTTTACCCTGAAATTAACATTGATCACTCATTTGAATCTGCTGTTTACAATCTATCACCTATTTCTTATTTGTTTTTTACGTATGGTCATTACCCTGTTAAGAGTCTATTTTTACCTTTTATTATTAGTTTACTATTTTTTAGCATTGGTTATTATGCTTTTCAAAAGCATCCTTTTGAACGAAACGGCTCATTCTTTGTGTGGAGATGGATGGAAAGACCTGCCCAAGTCATCGTTATTATTCTAGGAATCTTAGGATTCAGTACATTGGGGTATATTTCTTCATCCCAAGAGGATATGGTCGGTTACATCATTGGAGCTGCAATCGGTGCAGGTATTGGATTTATCATTAGTTATTTTGCCATCTTTAAAAAACAAAAATAAACGTAATGGAGGAGAAGGTACCATGATTGAGGTTCGGAACTTGAGTCATTCCTTTAAAGTAGGGAAAAAAGGAGCGGAAAAAGAAATTCCGGTTTTGAAAAATGTAACATTTAACATAAAGCAAGGTGAGATCGCGACAATTGTTGGTCGAAGTAGTTCTGGAAAATCCACTTTGCTGAATTTAATCTCAGGTTATATATCGCCAACTGAGGGCGAATTGATCATTCATGAAAAGAATGTAACAAACTTTAATGAAAAAGAATGGGCAAAGTTTCGATTGAATCACTTCGGTTTTATTTTTCAAAGCTTTCAGCTCATTCCAAGTTTAACGACATTTGAGAATGTTGAGCTTCCTCTTACCTTAAAAGGGGTACCTTCCCCTGAGCGAAAAAAACAAGTCATGGGTTTATTACAAAATGTAGGGTTACATGAACACGCGAGTCACTATCCAAATGAATTATCAGGGGGGCAACAACAACGCGTAAGTATTGCACGAGCTTTAATTACAAAGCCAAGTATTATTCTAGCTGATGAACCAACTGGAAGTCTTGATACAGAAACTGAATTAGAAATATTAGATTTAATAAGACACTTAAACACAGAAAAAGGAATTACATTTTGTATTATTACACACGATGATGAAGTAGCGAAAATAAGCAATCATCAATTCCATTTACAAGATGGAGTGCTGTCAAAAGGTGGTGCCTTCGTTGAAGTTTAATGATCAATTAAAATTAATGTTGAAAAATATGAAGAAAAACCGTCTTAGGGTGTTTATGACCATTTTAGCAACCACAATGGCATGTGCCTTTTTGATTGTTCTGGCTTCAATTGGGTTCGGTGTTCAAAAGAGCATGACGGAAGAAATACAATCGCAGCAGATTATTACAGAAGTTTCTGTTTCAGGAAAACAAACGGAGAAGGAAGGATATCAACAAATTAATAAGGAGCATCTAGAAGATCTAAGTAAAACCGAAAATGTAACAGCGGTTGTCCGCCGTAACTCGATTGACCTTCCGGTGGAGGTTTCACTCGAGGACAGAAAAGGAGAAGTTTGGCCTACAATAACAAATATGCAAGAAGAGTTAAAGGCTAATCTGTCATTGGAAAAAGGAAAAGTACCACAAGCGGACAACGAAATCATTGTTGGATATCATTTTGCCAAAGCTCTTTTAACAGAAAATGAAAAGAATGAATATCAGAAGAAGATGGAATCTTCACCAAATGAGCCTGCTAAAGAGCCAACAGGATACCAAGGAGATCTTGTAGGTAAAGAGATTACAATGACTATTACGAAGGAAACAGAAGAAGGAAAAGAAGAGAAAAAGTCATTTACTTTTAAAATTGCAGGAGTGGGAGAAGCACCTGCACGGGACTGGATGCAGGATCAAAGCATTTATATAAATGATGTGCTTCGAGAGGAAATTCTTTCCTTTGCAATGCCTGTAGAAGAAGGAAGTCAGGTGAGTGAAATTCCCTATAGCGAAGTTTATGTCTATGCATCTAACTTGGAGGCAGTAGAACAGGTGACAACTGACCTTAAAGATAAGGATTATATGGTTTATTCAATAACGGAAGAATTGGATAGTATAAACTTATTTTTTACCTTTTTTAAGGCTGGATTAATATTTGTTGGAACAATCGCAGTTATTATAGCATCAATTGGGATCTTTAATACGATGACAATGGCTGTAACAGAAAGAACTCAGGAAATAGGAATTATGAAGGCATTAGGTGCACAACCAGGAATTATTAGAAGGTTGTTTTTAATGGAAAGTGCGTATATAGGAATCATTGGGGCAACCATTGGTGTACTCATTTCCTATGCGATTAGCTTTGCCGCTAACAAGCTTTTACCAATCATTTTACAATCTGCTACAGGTGGAGGAACTAGTGAAATAGACTTTACGTTTTCATATATTCCGATAAGTCTTGTTGTGATATCAGTAGCCATTAGTATCGGAGTAGCTATGATTTCCGGGCTGCGTCCAGCTGTTAAAGCAACAAACATCAATGTGCTAGCGGCTTTAAGAAGGGAACTATAAGCTCGTTCGAACTGCTAGTTTTATGCTGGCAGTTTTTCGTATGCTCTGTACAGTGAGTCAGAATTTAAATGGATAATTTTTCAAAAACTATTTCTCTTCCTTTAAATAGTTGATATTCTAAGGTAAACAACAACTATGGGGGAAAAGTATGGAGATCACCATTCGTTTTTCAGAAGAAAAGGATTTTGAAAGGTTAATAGAGTTAGATCATCGTGTATGGGATGCTGCAACAACACCTGCTGATATTGTATGGAGCTCTATTGACGAATTTAGAGAAAGAAATCCTGAAGGCAGTCAAATTGTTGCAATTGTAAATGGAGACGTTGCCGGGTATTTAGGGTATCACGCTCCTACTCCTTTAAAAACCAATCAACATGTGATGGAAATTGATATAGCTGTAGACAAAATGTACCAAGGAATGGGAATTGGCAAAAAGCTGTTGGACAAAGCAATAGAGCTTGGAAAGGAAAGAGGAAACACGAAGCTGTCACTACGTGTTTTGTCTACCAATAAAGGGGCGTTAGTCTTTTATAAAAAATGCGGCTTTATTGAGCAAGGTAGATTAATAAAAGAGTTTTACATAGACGGGAATTATGTGGACGATGTTTTAATGTATAGGCTAATAGAGTAAGAGTAAAAGTCTATATTTTCTCATTATTACAACATTATAAAATAGACGATTTCTTCATTGCAAATCATAAGAAAAGGGGCTAAAATTCTCTGAGGAACGTTACATAGTTGAGGAAAATTCACTATGATCATGCACGTGAAGGAGGTTGAGGTATGCCACGCTCTTTATGGTTACTTGTAATTAGTATGATGATTAATGTTACCGGAGCTTCATTCTTATGGCCGTTAAACACGATCTATATCCATGAACATCTAGGTAAGTCTTTAACTTTAGCTGGGATTGTTCTCATGCTTAATGCTGCTGCAGGTGTAATAGGAAATCTTGTTGGTGGAGTTTTGTTTGACAAAATTGGAGGCTATAAATCCATCTTAATAGGTATCATCATTACTTTAGTTTCAATTGTCATTTTGATGTTTAATCATAGCTGGCCAGTTTATATGTACTTGCTAATCTTTATTGGATTCGGTTCAGGTATTGTTTTTCCTGCTACATATGCTCTAGCCGGAACTGTTTGGCCAGAAGGTGGTAGGAAAGCCTTTAACTCTATATATGTAGCACAAAATGTTGGTGTTGCAGCAGGAGCTTCGTTAGGAGGAATTGTTGCTTCCATCTCATTTAATTATATATTTGTAGCAAATGCAGCTTTGTATGCTGTTTTTTTCTTTGTAGCATTCTTCGGGTATCGAAATATTGATGGAGCAAGTGCAAAGCAAACCTCGATTTTAAATGAAAAAACAGCTATAAAAAGTCGTCATAAGTTTACGGCTTTAATTATTTTGTGTACGGGTTATTTACTATGCTGGGTTGGTTATGTTCAATGGCCTTCAACAATCTCTTCTTACACTCAAACCCTAAATATTCCTATAAGTCAATACAGTCTTTTATGGACAATTAACGGTGCGATGATTGTGTTAGGTCAGCCACTTATTTCCATGTTTGTGAAACGTTTTGCTAAAACATTAAAAAGACAAATGGTCATTGGATTTGTTGTGTTTATGTTTTCTTTTGTAATTGCTTCGTTTGCCGAGCAATTTACTGGTTTTCTTGTTGCTATGGTTATTTTAACAATTGGAGAAATGCTTGTTTGGCCAGCGGTTCCTACAATTGCAAATGATTTAGCTCCTGAAGGAAGACAAGGCTTTTATCAAGGATTTGTTAATAGTACAGCAACAGGTGGTAGAATGATTGGCCCTATACTTGGAGGTGTAATCGCAGACTACTACAATATGAACCTCTTATTTATGATTATTATTACTTTATTAGCAGTTGGTATCTTTACTACTTTCATTTATGATAAAAAGCTTAATGCTGTTATTGAAAAGAAAAGGTCTCAGGCACCCGATGTTTACGGGGTCTAAGACCTTTTCTTTTTTTCTGAAACTTACACTGCTACCTACACTGCTACCTTGTGATACGATAGGGGAAAAAATGATTAATAGGGGAAGGTAAATGTCATGATCAATCAATGTTTTCCTTACGCAAAGGAAATAATTTAAACGCTTACGTTTGGATTGTTATAGTCGATGCTGATGATAATTATTGAAAGAAAAATCATAAATGATGCCTATACTTGCATATCACGACAAATTTATATAAAATAATCTTAAATCTATATACGAAATGAACGGAGAAAAGGAATAGTAATTAGTGAAAATGTGCTCAGAGAGTTGACGGATGGTGAGAGTCAACCAGTTTTTGCTAATGAACTCGCCTTTGAGTTACAAATGTGAAAGAGAAATAAATCAAGTAATATTTGTCGTCTATCCACGTTACGGATGTCAAAGTGGGCATAATTATACTATGCCAAAGTTGGGTGGTACCACGGGAATTAAGCCTCTCGTCCCTGTTTGGGATGTGGGCTTTTTTCGTTTTTATAGACTTTTGAAAGCTTTGACCCGTTCAACAGGTTATAAAATAAAATAAGAGCAAGCTTTAAGGAGGAAAACAGATGAGCTTCAATCATCAAGAGATTGAAAAGAAATGGCAAGA